>JABDLQ010000194.1 GCA_013002925.1 Gammaproteobacteria bacterium
GTACTGGCGACACCCATCAGGCGGGCATTCAGTTTATCCTGCATATAACCGCGCAACACCCCGTTTTCAATCAGTGTCGTGCATTGACTGACGACACCCTCATCATCTACGGACAGAGAGCCGCGCCGGTCTGGCAACGTGCCGTCATCGACGACAGTGCAGTGCTCCGAGCCCACTTTTTCACCGACCCGCCCCGAAAATGCTGACGTTTCCTTGCGATTAAAATCCCCTTCGAGACCATGCCCGATCGCCTCATGCAGCAAAATACCAGGCCAGCCGGGTCCCAGCACCACCGTCATGGGCCCAGCCGGCGCAGGCGCAGAGTCCAGATTGATCAGCGCCTGATTGACCGCGTCCCGTCCGAGCTCGCCGGCGCGATCATCCCGTGTGAAATAGTCATAGGCATAACGACCTCCGCACCCGGAATATCCCTGTTCGCGCCGGCCATTTTGTTCCACGATTACCGATACATTGAGCCGCACGAGCGGGCGAATATCAGACGCGAGGGTGCCGTCAGACGCAGCCACCAGCATGAGTTCATGAACGCCGGACAAGGAGACCACCACCTGGCACACCCGCGGATCAAAACTTCGCACCTCGTCGTTGATCTGCTCAAGCAATGCAATTTTGCGTTGATCGGTAAACGATGCCAACGGGTTATCTGGCATGTACAGTGGTGTTGCAGCGGTCCTGTGCCATGCCTGCAAGCGCCCCTCCTGCCCGCTGCGGGCGATAGCTTTGGCCGCCCGCGAGGCGGCAGTCAACGCCGGCAGCTGTAGCTCATCGGAATAGGCGAATCCGCATTTGTCACCACTGATCGCCCGTATCCCGACGCCCTGATCAATGGACTGACTGGCATCCTTCACCCGGCCGTCTTCCAGCGCCCAGCTTTCCTGGGTGACGTGCTGAAAATAAACATCTGAAGCATCGATGCCCGGCCCCATGACCTGGCCCAGGACTTTTTCTACATCGGCCAGTTGCAATCCGGAACCATGCAACAGTTCGTGCTCGACGATCCGGTCCAGGTCTGTCACTGTTGCGGCAGATAAATTTGACACAGTTGTTCTCGCAAGAAAAAGAAGTATTGTAACGTAGTTCCCGACAGATACTGTGAACGGTTAACCATCAGGACCCGGCGGGGTTGGCCCCGGTGTCGCGTCCGAAGCTGAATCCTCCGGCACCGCAGGGCGAACAGATCCTGTTTTGGTAATTTCCGGCTCATCCCAGGAGCCGCTAATCTCGTAACTGACCTGTCCCATCTGGCGCAATGGTCCCTTGAATAGTTCAGAAAAAATCAGCAAGGCGGCGCCGACCGCCGGCCCACCGGCAAGCGTTCCTGCCAGCGGCAAAGAAGAGCCAAAATTTGCATACACTACCGCCGTCTGAGCGTAGTCCTTTGCCACCAAACCGGTGCGACCGACCACCCCGACATTGGCCGCCGGTCCCCGCAGCGCCAGATTATCGGTAAATGCGCTGCCATCACGTAATTCAAAATCACCGGTAATGGAGTCAAAGCTAAAGCCACTGCCAAACACATCACGAAAATCCAGACCCAAACGCCGCGGCAAAGCACCGATACTCAACAGGCCAAACACACGGCCGGCACCCGGATCGACGGAGATCAGGGTGCCGCTACCGACATTCAGCTGCATCGTCCCTACGACAGTCTGCAAATAATCCGGTGTCCAGCCCTGTGGCCAGGACAACTCCAGACGAGCTGTTGCATTATCGGACTCAATAAATTCCGCAAACTGTAAACTGCGCAACGTGGAACGCACATCGTCGCTGATCAACTCGGCGATGACAAATGTTGACTCTGTATCGTCGCTAAATGACCAGGACCCGGTCGCCCGTGTCTCAAAGCCGTCACCGCTGGTTTTGAATTCACGTAACGCCACGATCTCATCGCGTGCCTCTACCTGCATTTGCATGGACCCCAGGGCGTACTGATCAAACAAAAAGTCTCCCGCAGAGATTCGGATGCTGGGCATGTCCCGGGGATCCAGCGGCCGTGGTTCCTCGTCGCTTGCCCACTTGAGCACACTCAGGTCCGCATTTATCGGCTGCTCCGGAGTGTTGTCATCCGGGACCATGATCGTACCGCTGACACGATCGCCGACCAGGGCTATATTCCAGGCGGCGTCCTGATACGTGGCGGTCAGCTCAGAGGTCAGAAAGTTCTGCCCAAAACCATCCAGCGCGGTCACACCGATATCGATCTCGCGAAATTCCAGCCACGGCTCATCGCTGTCAAACGCCGCGGTGAACTCAATAATTTCCGAAATATCCAGGCGCTCGATCTTGCCGACGGCCCGAACGGTGTCAGATGTGGGCAGTTCCGCAGCACCACCCCCAAACCTGATCTCGGCGCGTTGCGCTTTCCAGCGCTCGTCGACGGCGGCAAACAGCGCATGGACATTGGTGTCACCGCCGTACTCAAAGATGGTTTCAACCACGCCGTCAGCAGGGACCCTGATCGTTGCATCCAGAAAACGTGACGCGTCGGCGCTTTTATCAAGTGGTGTCGGTAATGCCACTTGCATGCCTTCCATAGGCGACTGCAATTGCAGGCTGAACGTGGCGTCACTACGCTCAGGCGAAGCGATGCGGGTGCGGGCGACCCACTGCGCTTCTCCGGACAACACTTTGCCAAGCGACTCATGCAAATGCTCGCCCAGAGATTCCGACCGCATGCGGCCGCGCAAAAGTATATCGACCGCGCCACTGTCTTTTGCATCGGCCGCAGATTGCGCCTCGATGTCGACAGGCTCGCCCAACAACGTCCCTGTCAATGTCTCACTGATAATTCGATCATCGGAAAAATTGATAACGCCGTTTAAATTACTGAGCGTCTGCGGCCAGTCACGGTATTGAATCTGTGCATTGCTCGTCGTCAGCTCAATGTCATACCGCGTATCGGCGGGAGTACGCGTAGCAAGATTGAGAGCAATCGTAGCGCTAGCTGCGCCGCTCATCGCGAAGTTCTGCCACTGTTCCCCCCAGTTTGCAACGATTGGAGTACGATCAAGATACTCGCGCATGGCGGCAAGATCGTCGTTGACTGATCCTTCGAGAGTAACCAGTGGCTGTTTAAAATCAGGAATTTCGACCCGGCCATTTTGCATCGTCGCGTTGATCAATCTGGCCGTGGCAACAGACGCCTGCAGAGAATTTCGTTCAAAACGCAGATTGGCGTCCAGTCCGGTTGCATCAGGCCACTCATTCGCATAATTCAACACCACGTCTTCGAGATCGATTTCTGCCGAAAACTCGCCATCTGCAGGATTGGTGAACGGGAATTTTCGCAATGGCCCGCGCAAACGAAAATTACCGTTACGACCAGTTCCGGAAACCAGCGCAGCATCCAGCCAGCCAAGTAATCGTGGTGACATACGATTGACCGGCAAGTACTTGCTCGCCCCGGCGACTTGCAGAGTATCTACAATAAGGTCCATTTCCGATAGCACGGCCCCCGAGGCTGTATCCCTGCTAAAGACCACCGATCCGCGCGCCGTTAAATCGTCAGTAACAACACGGATATTATCCACCCTGATTTGGTGGCCGCCGGGATCCTCCTGCCGCCAGCGCACCTTCATGTTCAGTGCATTGAGGTCGATTTCATCACGCAAAACACCCGGTGCATTCACTGCTGCATCGGTGCTGCGAATATCGATACCCCCTTCGTTAAACCCACCGTAAAAACGGGCATTGAGGCCCCGCACTCCCGGCACCGCATCCTCGGGCAACCACGAGAGACTGCGTGCGCTTGCGTTGATTCCAAAATCAACAATCGAGGTGTCGCGGATTTTTACAAAGCCACTGAGCGCGCTGATTTCTCCCCCGGGTCGCCGGCGCCGCCATTCCTGCGACCACTGACTGTCGCCAAATAACTTTACGACTGCGTGCAAATCATCCAGGTTGATGTAATCGGCACGCAGCGAGTATTGCACCTGCCCGTCATGATTCTGCCTGGTCAGGATCATGTCCCCAATCGGCCATGCGCGATCCGGAAACTGCATCACAACGTCTTTACCCTGCACGATCCAGCGGTCTGAATGGCTTTCCCAGATAAAGCGGCCGCCCAACTGCTCGTACTCCAAAGGCTGCGACAGTTCACCACCGGTCACAGACAGTTGCTTTAGATCGAGCAGTACGCTGGCTTCACGCAATTGTTTGCCCTGCCCGCCTGCCCACATCGATACACCAGCAACGCCGGACACACCCAGTGACGGGGTCTCAGGCCACCAGTGCGACAGTTGTGCAAGATCAATGCCGGAGCCTCTGCAATAAGCAGTCCATGTTACGTCATTCAGATCGCTAATCGCACCGCTCGCATTAACGGTCACATCGAGTCGTCGCCCCAGTTCACCGGGCAATTGCACATCACCGGCAATACTTAAATCAGCGCCACTGACCACAACATCCACATCAATATCGTGTATATCCACAACTCTATCGGCCATGCTGGCATCGGTATATTCGATCTGAAAGTTCTGCAGGCTAAAACGACCGTCGGGCAGACGCCAGGCCGGCGCTGCCGCTGCCGCTGCAGCCATGGTGCGCCCTGCCCGATTCTCGACCGGTCTTCGCTGCACGGAGTACTGCCCATCCAATCCGCGGCTGACTGCCAGGCGAACACCGCTGATCACGACGGCTGCCGGTTTTATTTTGCGGTCTTTGAACAGGCCTACTACGTCGATCACTACGCGCAAACGATCCGCCTGCAGAAAGTTCTCGGTGCGGTCTTCAGAAAAAACGCTAACCTGCTTGAACAGCAATTCCGGGCCCCGCAACCGCCAGCGGGCATCGATTGTACGAGCCTGCATGGGATACCCGATTGCCTGGGTCACGGCGCGCTGGATACGCACCTGGTAATCCGGAAACAGCGGGACCACAACCCGGAACAATCCGATGGCAAGCGCCAGCAGCACGACGAAAGTTGCAAAAGTCGCTGCAAAAATGCGCCAGATCCAGCGCCAGACTCCAACACTTTGCCTAACTTTTTTGGCCTTTACGGTCATCTGGTTACATCAGCACCACATCGTAGACCTCAGTCTGGTAGCTGATTTCAGGTTGCAGGCGAATCGGTTTCCCGGTCGCCAGTTCAAGATCTGCCAGAGCAGCAGATTCTTCATCAAGCAACATATCCGTCACTTCCTGACTTGCGAGTATCATCAGTTCCTGAAAATCGAATTGTCGATTCTGCCTGACGATCTCCCGAAAGATTTCATAGCACACCGTTTCGGCTGTTTTTATGAAGCCACGACCATTGCAACTGGCACACGGTTCACAGGTGATATGCTGCAAACTTTCGCGCGTGCGTTTACGGGTCATTTCAACCAGCCCCAGTTGAGTGACTTCGGAGATAAAAAACTTCACATGATCACGCGACAAATATTTTTCCAGTGCCTGCAACACCTGCCGACGATGCTCTTCGTCATGCATGTCGATAAAATCGAGTATTATGATTCCCCCCAGGTTGCGTAATCGCAGCTGCCGCGCGATTGCCTGGGCCGCCTCCAGGTTGGTCTTGAAAATGGTGTCTTCAAGATTGCGATGCCCGACATAAGCACCCGTATTAACGTCCACGGTGGTCATCGCTTCGGTTTGATCAATAATCAGGTAGCCACCGGATTTGAGAGTGACTTTTCTTTCCAGTGCTTTCTGAATTTCCTCCTCGACGTTATGCAGATCAAATAACGGCCGGTCACCCGAATACTGGTCAATGGTGGGTGCCAATTCAGGAATGAAGGTGTTGGCAAACTTTTGCATACCCTCAAAAGCGGCTTCGCTGTCGACTCGAATTTTCTCAATGTCGGCGTTCAGCACATCGCGCAAAATGCGCTTGTGCAATGGCAGGTCTTCATAAATCAGGTCCGGGCCATCTGATTGATTGCCTCTTTCAAACACAACCTTCCAGAGTTTGGCAAGAAAGAGCATGTCTGCACGTAACGCTTCAAACGGAGCACCCTCGGCGGCCGTGCGTACAATGTACCCACCGGGAGTTGCCGGGTCGATAAACTGGGCCACGGTGTCACGCAGTCGCGCGCGCTCCTGTTCATCGTCGATACGTGTTGATACACCGACTCCACTCCCGTTCGGCATGTACACAAGGTAGCGGGACGGAATCGTGATAAAGGTCGTCAGACGAGCCCCTTTAGTACCCATCGGATCCTTGACCACCTGTACCAGTACACTGTCACCATCGCGCAGGAGATCGCGAATATTGGCGTTGTTTTCAATCGCCACCCCATCCTCTTCAATGGATGGCCGGGCAATATCCGACACGTGCAGGAACGCCGTGCGTTCCAGACCGATCTCTATGAACGCAGCCTGCATACCGGGCAACACCCGGCTCACTTTTCCTTTGTAGATATTGCTGACCAAACCCAGGCGACTGACACGCTCTATCAAAACTTCCTGCAGCACACCGTTTTCGACGATTGCGACTCGGGTTTCGCCGGACGCCACATTGACCAGGATTTCTTCTTTCATAGAGACACTTCACTGTTCCATACAGAATGACCAAAAGACTCCAGCATCTGCGCCGTTTCAAACACCGGCAACCCCATGATGCCTGAGTAACTACCGGCAATATGGGAGATAAAGGCCGCACCGAACCCTTGTATCGCGTATCCGCCCGCCTTGTCACAAGGTTCGCCTGTATGCCAGTACCGGCTGATTTCCTGCGCACTGATCGATCGCATCGTAACCTCGCTGATGTTGACTTCCGTCTGGCTCGCAGATCGCGACATGAGTGTCACACCAGTGCATACGCGATGGGTGCGCGCAGACAGAGATCTCAGCATGCGCGCATGATCCTGCTGATCCTGCGGTTTGCCAAGTATTTCATTGTCTGCGACCACTACCGTATCTGACCCCAGAATCGTGCAATCGTCCCGTACTGTGATCACTTTTTTGCACTTGGCTATGGACAGCCGCGCCACATGCTCTTCCGGACTCTCGCCAGGACGCACGGATTCATCGATCCGGGCGGCCTCCTGAATGAACGAAACGCCCAGCTGCTGCAACAACCGGGCGCGTCGGGGAGAAGCCGAGGCCAAAATAATAAACGATTGATTCATATAAGAATTGCAGCCTAAAAACCCCCATAGTGCCTGATGCAAAGCCCATTGAAAAGGAGCCCGAGGCTGTTCACTGGTGATTCAGTGTTTTAATAAAACAAGAATCCCCAGGGTTGCTCAGACCAAGGCGTGGGAGCGCTCCGGGCCCACAACCTGCCTGCGCGTCCCATTCATGCCGAAATTCCGGCTTATGCGCGATGATACGGATGCCCCAGGCGCAGCGAATTGGCGCGATACAGCGCTTCGGCGACGACCACCCGCGCCAGGCCGTGCGGCAACGTCAGTGTCGATAAAGACCATTGCTCGTCAGCACGTTGCAGCACCTCGCCCGACAGGCCATCCGGTCCGCCAATGACGAAGACCACATTGCGTGCCGCGCTGATGCGTTTATCCAGCCATCTTGCCAACTGCCGGGTGGACATCGCGGTGCCGCCAATCTCGAGCGCCACGACCCAGTCCGGATCGCGAATGCGGGACAAAATTGCGCGGCCTTCCACCGTGGCATAAACGCTTGCATCGTCAGACCGCGACCGACTGGCCGTCGCAACTTCCTGTACCTGCAGATTCAGACCCTTTGAAAATCGCCGGCAAAAATCCGCAACTGCAGCGTCTACCCAGTCCGGCATGCGTTTGCCAACTGCAATTATTTTTAGCTTCATTGCCGCGCTCAGGTACTACGACCGGCCTGTTCGTCACGGTCGTGCATTCCCCACAGCTTTTCAAGCTTGTAAAAATCGCGCGTGCGCGGCTGCATTATGTGAACAATCACGTAGGCGAGATCGATCAAAATCCAGTCACCTTCCTGCTCACCTTCCGAGCCAATCACTTCTACGCCAGCTGCCTTTGCCTGTGTGAGCACGGCATCCGCCAGCGACTTGACGTGGCGACTGGAACGCCCGCTAACGATCACCATTGCATCAGTGATCGTGGTCAGCTTTGCCACATCAAGCACTTCCACCTCAATACCTTTGAGATCGGCCAGCGCTGCAGTGACGATTTTCAGAGTATGGTCAGGATCTGACATAAATTATTTACAACCGGATTTTTCCACAGGATAACAGTTATGTTCTGTAATGTATGCGCGTACCGGGTCAGGAATCAGGAAACGCGGATCGCCACCGCTGCAGATCAGATCCCGTAATGCCGTCGAGGAGATTTCCAGCTGGGTCACCGCATGTACGTAGATTGACCCCGCCCGCGCATGGTGCAGATCGTCTATTTTGTCGGTTCCCCGCTCTCTTAATAACTCACCGAGAGCACCGGCATCCGGTGCCTGCCAGCCAGGTCGGTGAGCAACCACGACATGTGCCAGTTGCAACACCTGCTGCCACTGATACCACCGCGGCAACCCCAAAAAGGCATCCATGCCAACCATCAGGCACAGCGACCGGGCAGGAAACTCTGCGCGCATATCGCTGAGCGTGTCGACCGAATACGACGGGCCGGCGCGATACACTTCGCGATCGTCCAGAACAAATCCCGGCTGACCCGCAATCGCTGCGCCGACCATACCCAGGCGATGCTGTGCATCCGCGATTGCACCATCACGATGCGGTGGATCACCGTTTGGCAAAAACCGCATTTCCGTCAGGCTCAGCATCTCCAACAGCTCAAATGCCGTTCGTAAGTGACCGTAGTGTATCGGGTCGAAAGTGCCGCCAAAGATTCCGATAGGATCCAATGTCCTGTTACCTGTTTATAAATTCAAACTCGCTCCATCGACAGCTCCTGCCGATACCTGTCCACTCAGGGGACCTTCAGGCCGCCGTGACAACCACCTGCCCCTGACTGAGGCCAACTACCAGGGCGCGCAACGCCGACCACCGATCGCCCGTGCGCCGGCCCTTGATAATCGCGTCGGTAACCGCTGCAAGTTCCAGTAAACCACCGACTGCTGCCGTCGATTTAAAGCGTCTGACCGCGCGATTCACCAGGGCTTTGCGGGTCGACCAGACTCGTGCCCTGGTCAACGCCGCATCCAGCGGTACGCCCGTACCGATTGCATGATGGACCGAAAACAATGTGCGGATTTCGCGGGTCAATGCCCACAATATCAGCACCGGCTCCACGCCTTCTGACTGCAGGCCGGATAACATACGCAAACTGCGATCGACGTCGCCGACCAGGGCTGCATCAACCAGTTGAAACACATCAAACCGGGCACTGTCCGCCACTGACCTTGCGACATCTTCGGTACCCACGTTGCCGTCCGGGAAATACAGGCTGAGCTTGGTAATCTCCTGTTGCGCCGCCAGCAGATTCCCTTGCGAGCGATCGGCCAGCATGGCAATTGCATCCCGACTGGCCTTGAGACCCGCCTGCTTTACACGTGCGGCGATCCAGCCCGGCAATTGCTGCGCGTTAATCGGCCACACTTGCACGACCACGCCAACGGCTTCAAGTTTTTTGACCCATGCGGTGCTCGCAGAGCCGCGTTGAAACTTCGGTACGATGACAAGCAGGCAATCATCGCTGCTGATGTTGTCGGCAAATTCAACCAGGGCCTGCGCGCCGCGCTTGCCCGGCTTACCCGTCGGCAAACGTATTTCGGTCATGCAGCGATCGTCAAACAGCGACAAATTGTTACTGCTGGTCATCAATTGGTTCCAGTCAAACCCGCGTTCCACGACATGCAGATTGCGACCGGTAAAACCGTCTTTGTAGGCTCTTTTGCGGATCAGATCAGAGGTTTCGCCGACCAGCAGAGGATCGTCGCCAGAAACCAGATAAACCGAGTCAAGGGTGCGAGCAAGGCGGCCGGGCAGCGCGTCAGAATTGACTTTCATCTGCGCCAACAATGCGATCAGTGAACATACTGACATGATAACTGCGTGACCACGCGCTTGCACCTGATTTGTGCCACACAGCGCACCGCTGCATCGTACTAATATCCCACCAGGCCGGTACCCAGGTGTATTACCCAGCGAAAAAACGCCACTGCCGCCCAAACCGTCACAATCCCCGTTATCGTCAGCATGGCGAGCACCGCCAGCAACCACACTCGCGTACCGCGGGCTGCAGCGGCCGGCTGGACGAGGTGATCGTCCAGCAGCTGCACATTGCGCTGATTTGCTTTCCAGCCCATATCAAACAGATCGCCAAACACCGGAATAGAACCGACCACCACCTCGATCGCAACATTGACGATCATGCGCATCAACGTCGTTCGTGAGACCCCGTAGCGTACGCCCTGCACGAGAATCCACGTAGACAACAATCCACCCACGGCATCACCGATTCCTGGTACCAGGCCGAGCACACTCTCCAGCCCGATACGTCGCTGTGTCCAGGGGATCCGCACTGAATCATCCAGCAACCAGGCCAGACGTTCGAGGCGAGCGCGGCGCGCGGCTACATCCGCTGCCGCATCCGCGGAGTCTGCCGCTACCTTCCCGGATTGTGTCACCCGAGCGGCGCGTGTGATCGCGTCTTCCGTTTCTTCACCAGGTGTCATCAGCCAGTCGCTCCGCGTAACCGCCAGGTCGGCTGCTGACCGGCGTCGATGAGTTGATGTGCCAGTAACCAGGCCAGCGCATCGTCGGCGTCTTCTTTAAACCAGCGGCCGGCTGAGCCTAACCGGAAGCTATACCCCCAGCGGTCCATGTCCTCCAGCATGCGCTGGCGATGCATGGGAGGCACAAAATCAGACAACAGAATTTGCAGATAGCACACGGCATTTTCTTCTGCGTAGTCACCACCGGCATTGGTATCAAGCTGGCGGCGCCGTGCGGCGCTCATGCAGACAAAATGCGACAGTTCATGCAATGCAGAGTGCACTGGTGTGTCAGCGCGTACCAACAGTCGCGTATTGACCAGACCCGCTTCGCTGTCGCCCCAGTAAGAACCTGTAATCGCGTCGTCCGGCCCCACTGGTGTCACCATGATGCCATAGCGTCCAGCCAGCGAGTCCAGTATGCCGGCTGCCAACTCATCGCAGCGTAAAACAGAATCCGGCTTACTGAGTGGCGGGTGGCTGGACATAACTGATGCGACGCAGAACAGTCTCGGCCATCGCCACTGCCAATGCGTCTCTTAATGATTCGTATTCGCCACGCTTCCCGAGAATATTGGTTTTGTCGTAGGTGTAATCGCGCGTCAGTGTAAATGTGCTTGGCTCAATCAACGCCTTACCATCTGCAATGAGAGAAATCGTCACCACCTGGTAGACCTCGTACTCCTCGGGCCCTTCAGTGACCGCCACTGACAGAATCCGTTGCCCGCTTTCGTCCTTGATAATACGTAACTGCGCACTGGCACTGCCCGGAGTGGCCACCACCTGCAAGCCCCTGCGTAACATCGCCTCTTTAAGCGCCTTTGCAAACCGCGTATTGATTGCATACTCGATATGCACAGGTTCCAACCCGTCCGGCAGCTCGACGTCACCACGCAGGTGAAACCCACAGCCTGGCAACATGGAAACCACAACCAGCAGTGCTGTACACCTTGCACCCGCCAAAATCATATGACGATATTTACCAGCTTGCCGGGCACTACGATAACCCTTTTTACCGGTTTACCGGCGATAAACCGTACAACGTTTTCCTCGCAAAGAGCCGCGTTTTCCAGCACCTCCCGGGAGGCCTCAGGGGGCAATTGCAGACGCCCACGTAACTTGCCGTTTACCTGCACGACAATCGCCACCGTGTTGGTAACCAGGAGCGACTCGTCAACCTCCGGCCACAACGCAGTCGTAATGTCATCGCCCGCACCGAGCGTTTGCCACCAGGTGTGACAGGCATGCGGGGTAATGGGTGCGAGCATAATGACCAGTGCCTCAAGAGCCTGCTGAATCACATAGCCGTCGCCGTCGGCGTAATTCAGCTCATCCGCATTCATCAGTTTCCACGCAGCATTGGATAATTCGCGAATCGCTGCTACGGCGGTATTGAACGTGTGGCGCCGGTCATAATCATCACGAACTTTTAGCAAGGTACGGTACATGGCCTGCATGAGTGCTTGCTGAGCGTCGTTCAAAGCAGCAGGTTCCTGCCAGGATTCTGTCGTCGCCTCCTGGTGCAGATAAATCATTCGCCACTGCCGTTTCATAAATCGATGGGCGCCTTCAACGCCGGCTTCGGACCAGTCCAGCGATTGCTCGGGTGGCGCGTCAGACATCATGAACAGGCGCAAGGTATCGGCGCCGTATTTGTCAATCATCGGTTGTGGATCAACTGTGTTGCCTTTTGACTTTGACATTTTTGCGCCGTCTTTGAGCACCATGCCCTGCGTCAGCAAACGCGTAAACGGTTCGTCGCAATCAATCATGCCTTCGTCGCGCAGCAGGCGGGTAAAAAAGCGTGCATACAGCAAATGCAAAATGGCATGTTCGATGCCCCCGATATACTGGTCTACCGGTAACCAGTACGCCGCGCGCTCATCCAGCATCGCATCCTGCTGATCCGCGCATGCAAACCGGGCAAAATACCAGGAAGACTCAACAAAAGTATCAAAAGTATCGGTATCCCTGCGTGCCGCTTTGCCACAATCCGGACAATCGACATTGACAAATTCGGAAATATTTCCGAGCGGCGAACCACCGCCATCAACAATCACGTCCTCGGGCAGCACGACAGGCAGATCGGCGGCCGGCACCGGTCGGGCTCCGCAGTCATCACAATGAATAATCGGGATCGGTGTGCCCCAATAGCGCTGACGCGATACACCCCAGTCACGCAAGCGATAATTTACCTGCCGACGACCCGTGCCGTCTTCTTCAAACCGTTGTGCCAGCGCCTCAAACGCCTGCGCAGACGTCATACCATCATACTCGCCGGAATTGACCAGGGTGCCAGCGGCGACCATTGCACCTTTTTCAATATCGCACTCGATGCCCGGTGCATCGATAACCTGACGAATAGGTAAATTATACTTGTCAGCAAATTCCCAATCGCGATGATCGTGACCTGGCACCGCCATTACCGCGCCCGTGCCATAACTCATTAATACAAAATTTGCGACCAGCACCGGCACTTGTTCCCTGGTGACAGGATGCACAGCATCGACACCCAGGCGCATGCCGAGTTTTTCCATTGTCTCCAGTGCCTCTTCCGACGCCTGCACTTTGTTGCAGGCCTCCAGAAATTCGGCGATTTCCGGGTTCTCTTCAGCGGCCCGGACGGCGAGCGGATGCTGCGGCGCTACGGCAAGATAGGTCACTCCCATTAACGTGTCAGGACGTGTTGTAAACACCGGTTGATTGCCATAACCGGGGATCTCAAAGTTGATTTCCAGCCCTTCGGAACGCCCGATCCAGTTGCTTTGCATGGTTTTGACCGCGTCAGGCCACCCCGGCATGTCTGACAGCGCATCCAACAGCTCCTCGGCATAATCGGTTATGCGCATAAACCATTGACTGATTTCCTTGCGTTCTACCACGGTGCCGCAACGCCAGCAGCAGCCATCTTCCACTTGTTCGTTTGCAAGCACCGTCTGGTCTACCGGACACCAGTTAACCGGCGCGGTTTTCTGGTAGACGAGCTGCCGCTCAAAAAGACGCGTAAACAACCATTGCTCCCAGCGGTAATAGCCAGGTTCACAGGTTGCAAACTCGCGGGACCAGTCGTACGCAAGACCCAGGCGCTGCAACTGGCTGCGCATCTGATCGATGTTTGCATAAGTCCATTGCGCGGGCGGCACCCGGTTTTCAATCGCCGCATTTTCCGCCGGCATGCCGAACGCATCCCAACCCATGGGCTGCAACACGTTCTTGCCTTGCAGCCGCTGAAAGCGCGCGATGACATCGCCAATCGTGTAATTGCGCACATGGCCCATATGGAGTTTGCCGCTCGGATACGGAAACATCGACAGGCAATAAAACTTTGGCTGGTCAGATTGTTCCGTTACGGTGTAGGAACCGGCCGTCTGCCAATAGGACTGGGCACCAAGTTCGATTTCTTCTGGAGAATATTGTTGTTTCATCATGCCGTCTGTCTGTCAACTTGCCGGAGCGCACAGGATAACCCAGCACGCCCGTTTATAAAACGTCAGCGCCGGCGCGTGAAGGTGATGACTGCGCACAATACCGACAGCACTACCACCGGCCAGTCGCCCCAGCGCATATACGGTGTCATGCCTGTGCGGCCCTTCACTGTCGCGGTCAGCACAGCCGCCTCAAACTGGGG
>JABDLQ010000203.1 GCA_013002925.1 Gammaproteobacteria bacterium
TCGTTGCGACTCGATTTCATCTAGATCACCTGCGCTCGGAAACGCATTGCCCGGCCATAACACCTGGTTCCAGCCGCGGCCGAGAATCCAGCCGTTGCCCGCATTGTTGTCCCGAAAAGACGCTACACGCTGGAGAGCTTCGTTGACGCTCCGTGTGCCCACAAGATCAACTCGCTGGCGGCGCTGACCCAGAGAAAGTACATGTGCATGCGCATCGATGAGGCCTGGCAGGACGGTATGCCCCTTGCCATCGATCACTGTTGTGTCGGCGCCATGTGCGTCCTTTAAATCCCTGCCCGGAGTTTGCGCATAGAGTTGCTTAATGCGTCCGTCGTCGCCAATCAACATGGCACCAAATGAGGCCCAGTACCCCGAACGAGGGGGCTTGGCGATGCGCTCAGTTGAGCCGAGCATTTCAGGCACATCGGTCGTATAGTGATACCCGCGAATGTTGGTTAACAGGGTCTGTTCGGCTGTTGCGGAAAAGGTCACCGCGCACAGCAAAACAGCCCAAACTGCGCAGGACTTGCGGTTAAGTCCATTAAGAAACATACTAAGTAACTGAATTTTCAATGCTATATACTCCTCGGAGTGCGTCGGGTCACAAATTTCTGGCGCAGTAATGGCGGCAACAGCTGCTCAATGCCGGTGTATAAGCATCGTTCAGACTGATAGAATCTGACGAGTATAACCAGCGAGGTGTTATGGACAACGCATATTTGCGAGTCACTTTGGATTCCAGTGATGTATCTTGAATATTTTGGCCTAAAACAGCAACCGTTTCAGCTGACGCCGGATGCGGAATTTCTGTATATGAGTCCGCAACATTCCGAAGCGAAAGCCCATCTGGACTATGCGGTGATGAATCGTGACAGTTGCGTGGTCATCAGTGGTGACATTGGCTGTGGCAAAACAACACTGATCAACCGCTTCGTAGCCGAACTGGATGAAAATATTCGGGTGGCGAGGATTTTTCAGACGCAGCTGACGGCGCGTCAGTTTTTGCAGTCATTGCTCGTGCAATTTGGCTTTAAGCCGTTTCGTAAAAACAAGGCCGAGTTGCTCGATACGATTCGGACCTTCCTTCTGGAAGAACATGCCAAAGGTCGTCAGGTTGTGCTGATCATTGACGAGGCACAAAACCTGAGTCTAAAAGTACTCGAAGAGATTCGTCTGTTGACGGATATTGAAACGGAAAAATCAAAAACCATCAATGTCGTGTTATGCGGGCAGCCGGAGCTGGAAGAAAAATTACAAACTGCTGGTCTGGAACAATTTGCGCAGCGCATACATTTTCATGTCAGGCTGCAACCCCTGAGCCTGGTGGAAACTTCCGAGTACATCAATTTCAGACTCAAGGTTGCAGGATACGATCGCGAGGATGATCTGTTTCCTGCGGATGTCATTCCAACGATTTATCGGTTTTCGGGTGGAGTTCCGCGACTGATAAATACCCTGTGTGATACGGCTCTGACGGCTGCGTTTGTCGAAGAAGAGGATATTATCAGCAGCGATACGATTGGCAATTCACTGGAAGAGTTGAACTGGGAGCCCTTCAAGGAGCGGACTGAACGGAAACGTGCTGCTCCGAAAGATTTGACGGCGGTAACGCCGCGACTGGTGCTGGTGCGCGAAGGAACCGTGCTGCAGAAATACAAAATAAACAGCGTGCGCATGGTCATTGGCAGGGATGCCGATAATGACATTCCTGTGGCCAGTGAGTTTATCAGCCGACACCACGCACAAATCAGTTTTTATCGTGACAGTTACTGGGTGAACGATTTAAAGAGCACAAACGGCACCTTTGTCAATGGCAGACGTATCCAGCGTCGTCGTCTTGCAAATAATGATGTCATTGCCATCGGACATCATCGCCTGATTTTTCAGGATGCCAATGCAGTGGCGCAGGATGACGACGACAATTTACCCACGGATATTTCAGATTTCCGGGGTACGCGTGTCATTGATGAAGCCGTCACGCCTGCCGATCGGCGCAACGTAGTCGATATTAAATCGGCCTCCGATGATAGTTAAACGCCTGATCTCATTCACCGAGGCGGTGTAATCAAAGGCATTGGTCAAATGGTCGAATCATCCATTTGCCGGACTGAACTTAATGCTGCCAGTATTGCCGATTTTTCCGGCTGAAATCAGTGGATGGCATCTTATCTGGATGTAACCTCAGGCGGCCTCCGTTGAGCGACTCTGTTGATTGGGGTCGTAACCCAGATTTGGCGCCAGCCATCGTTCTGCCTCCGCGACACTGATGCCTTTACGCCTGGCATAGTCTTCGACCTGATCCTTTGCAATCTTCCCGACGGCAAAATACCGTGATTCGGGGTGTGAGAAATACCAGCCGCTGACAGCTGCGGTCGGGTACATCGCAAAAGACTCCGTTAGTTTCAGATCAATGTTGTCCTCCACTGCCAACAATTTCCACAGGGTGTCTTTTTCCGTGTGATCCGGGCAGGCTGGATAGCCCGGCGCCGGTCTGATGCCACGATATTTTTCGGCTATCAGGGCAGCGTTATCCAGTGCTTCGTCCGGTGCATAGCCCCAGTAGTGCTTACGGGTTTGGGCGTGCAGGTATTCTGCCGCTGCCTCGGCCAGCCGATCAGCTAACACTTTGAGCATGATGCCGGAATAATCATCATGGTCCGCTTCAAACCGCGCGATATGTTCCTCAATGCCAAAGCCGGTGCATACCGCAAACGCGCCGATGTAATCATCGACTGTGTTTTCCGGCGCAACAAAATCTGCCAGGCACGCATGCGCCATGCCTGAGCGTAATTGCCTCTGCTGACGCAAGTGATGCAGTTTGGTCAACTGTTTGCCATCATTTGCGATAACAGCAATGTCGTCTTTGTCGACCGAGTGCGCGGCAAAAAATCCGAGAACCGCCTTGGCATGCAGCCATTTTTCATCAACAATTTTCTGCAGCATCGCCTGGCCGTCCGCATATAATGAGGTGGCAGCCTCGCCAACAACCGCGTCACTGAGAATATCGGGGAAGCGCCCGTGAAACTCCCACGCATTAAAAAATGGCATCCAGTCGATGTAAGGGACCAGTATTTCGAGATCAATCGATTCGAGAACGTGGACGCCCATCTGTGCCGGTGCCGGCGGTTGATACTCCTGCCAATTGGTTGCGAAACGGTTCGCACGTGCCTGGGCAAGTGTTTTTTGTGGTCTTTTGCGCGTTTTACCGGCATGAGCCAGCCGTCTTCGTTCATGATCTTTGTTCTGTGCGCGCATGAAATCCTCATGGCCCCCACCAATCAATGATTGGGCGACAGCCACTGCTCGTGAGGCATCTTTTACATACACAACGGGGTTGTTGTACGTGGGATCAATTTTTATTGAGGTGTGAGCAGGAGAGGTCGTCGCTCCACCGATCATCAGCGGGATGGTAAATCCCTCACGCTGCATCTCCTGGCCCACATAAACCATTTCGTCCAGCGACGGGGTAATAAGTCCTGACAATCCAATGACTGCAGCGTCATGCTCTTTGGCGGCGGCAAGTATTTTCTCACACGGCACCATGACGCCAAGATCCACTACATCGAAGTTATTACATTGCAACACGACACCCACAATATTTTTGCCGATGTCATGCACATCTCCTTTGACCGTGGCCATGATGATCGTGCCGTTGGATTGACGCCGCCCTTCATTTTCGGCTTCGATAAACGGCACCAGATGGGCGACTGCCTTTTTCATGACGCGTGCGGATTTGACCACCTGGGGTAAAAACATTTTGCCCGCCCCGAAGAGCTCACCGACAACGTTCATCCCATTCATCAGTGGGCCTTCAATGACATCGAGTGGCTTGGCCGCTTGCTGCCGTGCCTCTTCAGCGTCGGCAACTACATACTCATCCAGACCTTTGACCAGAGCGTGCTCAAGGCGTTTTTCTATGGGCAACTCCCGCCAGCTCAGATCGGGTCCTTTGCTGGCCGTATGGCTCTCCGTGAAACTGTCCGCCAATGCCAGTAATCGCTCCGTCGCATCAGCACGACGATTGAGCACGACATCTTCCACTGCCTCGCGCAGTTCTGCCGGAAGGTCTTCATAAATCGCCAGCTGACCCGCATTGACGATCCCCATGTCCAGCCCAGCCTGGAT
>JABDLQ010000220.1 GCA_013002925.1 Gammaproteobacteria bacterium
CAGGAGCACGCCGAGTCCGCCGCGGCGCTTGACGAGCTGACCGAACGCAGCGGTAACGCACAACACCAAACGGACACGCACCTTGCCGAGGCCCAGCAGGCGCAGGCTGAGCAACAGGAAACCATTACCCGGCTCGAAGCGGATCTGGCCGCGCGCTCACAGGAGCACGCCGGGTCCGTCGCGACGCTCGACGAGCTGACCGAACGCAGCGCGAGTGAACAACAGCAAACGGCCACGCAACTGGCCGAGGCCCAGCAGGTGCAGGCCGAGCAACAGGAAACCATTACCCGGCTCGAAGCGGATCTGGCCGCGCGCACACAGGAGCACGCCGAGTCCGTCGCGGCGCTTGACGAGCTGACTGAACGCAGCGCGAGTGAACAACAACAAACGGTCGCGCAGCTTGCCGCGATAGAGGACAAACTGTCCAAAAAATCTGCCACCATTGAACAACTGAACCAGGACCTGGCATCGCTGCAACTTGAATATGACACGCTGTCAGAGCAGCACAAAAAACTTCATACCGACCTTGAAGCCCAGGCCACAGAGCTACACGAAACGCAGCAGGAACTTGACAACTTCATGAGCGCAGCCCGGGAGCATCAAGAGCACTCGGCCGCGCAAACCGAACTGGAATTACGTCTTGCAGAAATGCAGTCACGCAATGAGTCCTTGCAAAGCGAGTATGACAACGCCATTGAAAAACTCTCTGACACCAGTGAACAGCTAGCGTCCGGTACGCGCCGCGTTGACGAACTTATAGAAGAAAATGAGCGACAGGCAGAAAAACTCCGGGAGTTCGAACACCAGGAAAATCGATTTGGTGAAACGATCAGCGATCTGGAAGCACAACTCAGTGAGACAGAAAAATCGCGACTGCACGAAATTCAAAAAATCACTCAAACCGCCAGTTTGCATCAGGAAAACCTTCAGCAAAATGCCGTCAAACATGATGCCGTCGCGGCAGAGCGTGATGCTCTGTATAACAAACTTGAACGTTTGCAGGAACGCTTGAGCATTGCAGAGGAGGAACTGCACACCAAAGATATGAAGGCATTGAGAATCAGTGCAGAATTGATCGAGTTGAAGACTCGCCAGGAGCAATACTTACAAGACATTGCCAGTCTTGAGGCCAGGCTTGACGACTCGGCAAAAACCGCCCGTCCGTTTGCAGCGACTGCAGAGTATGGGGAGCTGGAGAGCGCTGTCAGAGCCAGAGATCATATTGTCAGGGCTCTCGAAGAAGAACTGCAGGCTGCAGAAGCGTCAAACGAACAACTCCGGCAAGAGGTTGAACAGTTGGCACTGGTAACCGCAGCCAACAGCCACGACACTCCTTCTGCATCCGACCCCGGAGACGCAGATGCTGCGCAACTGGCCTATGAATTGGCCGAGAAATCCCGCGAACTATCCGCCATTGAATCAGAGCTGGCCGTCAAGCGAGACCTGGTCGGTGCATTGGAAAAAGACGCGCAAAAACTGCAACATGTAGAGGCGGAACTTACGGAATCCAAAGATTCCAATGCTTTTTTGCAGGGGGAGCTGGCGACCGCTGTTAACCAGGTAGCACGTTTGAAACAAGCATTGAAGGATGCGGTGTCTGACGAGCAGCACCAGCGCAATCTCGGTCGCGCGCCTTCCAAACCGATCCCGCACCAGGAATTACTTTTCAGACTCGCCGCACTGGAAGCACAAAACCGGGAGCAGCTCGAAATTATCAGCTCGTTAAAATCCAGGTCAAATGGCGGTACCGATGCTTAACATCCGCATCGCGCATGCCGAAATTATTCACGGAAAATCGATCACCTCGTAGCGACTGGTCGAGTCACCGCGCCCATGATGCATAATCGCATCAACCATCGCACGGTTGTACCAGGGCACGACTTCAGCAGCACGATCTTTCACCGCCTTCATGACCGTTTGTGGACCAAAAGGCTCCACCCCGATTATCGGTTTACCCAGTGCCCGCGCCAAATCCATTTGATATTGCGTCAGGTTTGCATCCTCCGTATAGGCGGAGGAGAAGATGATCACGGCCTCGGCGTCTTTCATTTGCCGATTGAGCTCCGTTTGCACAGCTTCCACCCCGGCACCCGGACGCTTCTGTGGTTCGCTCAAATTGATATAAAAGAAGCTGTCGATGTCTGATACATAATCAAAAAACCTGAGATAATCATCACTTTCGTCCCAGCAATGCCCAACAAACAGTCGCACCGGATTATTTTGATTCATCTGGGATACCATCCTAAAAACCAGAAATGTGGAACAGTTCCGCATACTTATATAGCCATATGCGAAAATTATAGCGCAATAATTCCACATTATCGGCTGTGTAAGCCATGCGTTCTCAATTATACTGTAGCAATTATGAACGCCCGGGCCGGCGAAAACCATCCCCAGCCCCAACAGGTGTCAAACAGTTACGGAGTGTACCGATGTCGTCGATAAAAATTGAAAAGAACCCAGGTGTTTTTGATCTGTTACTGGGGATTCGCGCGCGCTGTGGCGGCGCAACCCAAACGCCCGGGCTGGACGACAACATCGTGCATGATTTTCTTGCTAACGACAGTGCGCTCGCTATCGCCATCGAAGAAGCAGCGAAGGCGTTTGAGCAACTCAGATCGGAGTTGCCCGACTTCATAGCGCTGACAGAAGCACAGCAAATTGAAGAATTGCTGCAAGGATTTACCAATTTTTATGCCGATGATGCCATTACTCCGTTTGTACCCCTGGCAGCGAGAGGGCCCTGGCTCATCACGACAAAAGGCGCGGTGATCCACGACAACGGCGGCTATGGCATGCTTGGGTTCGGGCACGCCCCTCCCAGTGTGTTGGCTGCAATCAGCAAGCCCCACGTTATGGCAAATATTATGACTCCCAACCTGATGATGGGTCGGTTTATCAAGGCAATGAACAAGGAATTGGGTCACCGTCACTCAAAAGGTAACCCGTTCAAGCGGTTTTTGTGTCTGAACAGTGGCTCCGAATCGGTAACCCTCGCGGCGCGTATTGCAGATGTAAACTCGAAAATCATGACGGATGCCGGCGGTCGCTATGAGGGTCGCGAAATTTGCATCCTTTCGATTGGTGGCGCTTTTCACGGCAGAACGGATCGGCCCGCCCGTTTTTCCGACTCCAGCCTCAAGGTCTACAAACAACACCTGGCATCATTTCGCGAGCACCGGCTTCTGACCGTGCCTCCCAACGACATTGAAGCGCTGGAAGATGTCTTTGCCCAGGCAAACCGGGACAAAGTCTTTATCGAAGCATTTTTTGTTGAACCGGTGATGGGTGAAGGGAATCCCGGCATGGCTATTACGCGTGAGTTTTATGATCGCGCCCGCACACTGACAAAAATGCACGGCTCAATGTTATTGGTTGACTCTATTCAAGCTGGTTTGCGTGCGCAGGGTTGCCTGTCGATTATTGACTATCCGGGTTTTGAAGACTGTGACCCACCTGATATGGAAACCTATTCCAAGGCGCTGAATGCCGGTCAATATCCACTCTCGGTACTGGCCCTAACCGAAGAGGCCGCCGCTTTGTATCGCAAAGGCATATACGGAAACACGATGACGACCAATCCACGCTGTCTGGATGCAGCGTGTGAGGCAATGGCATTATTGACCGATGACTTGCGTGAGAACATCCGTGCGCGCGGCGCAGAACTGCGCGACAAACTCAAGGATCTCGGGCGAGAGCTGGATGACGCAATGTTCAAGGTGCAAGGCACCGGATTGCTGGTCAGCGGTGAACTCGACCCTGGAAAGTACAAAGCCTATGGAGCAAACAGCACGGAAGAATATATTCGCAAGCGCGGCGTTAACGTGATTCACGGTGGCAAGAATGCACTACGCTTTACACCGTATTTTGGCATCACCTCCAGAGAAATCGATTTGCTTGTTGCCGCGGTAAAAGATGCGCTGATAAACGGACCCGTGATAACGGACTAGCGGTAAGTAAAGAGTACTGGCCGGCAATTAGTCCTTAAGACGCAACTGATCTGCCGGAGAATCTGCAGACCAATCCGTACCGCATCCATCCCAACCCGGATTGAGTTTTGTTTTATGTCAAATTTAATGTGCAGCAGAAATGCAAGGTTGGCAATCTCGGTTTTAACGGTTGCAGCGATACTCAGCGTGAGCCTCCAAAGCGTTGCTGCACCGGCGCACCCATCGTTTATAGCTGCCAGCTCATCGCACAGCGTGCCACCTGCGGCCGGTGGAATTGAACGCCTGAAAATGAGCAACAATCTGTCGGCTACTGACCACACTGCCGATCATCCGCCAAATACGGTCACAGACGGCCAGACATCAGATTCGGATTGGTCACCCGTGTGGGTGTTGCTGATTTTTGCCGTCGGCTGGATCGCCTCGACCTGGTGGCGCAAATGGTATAAACGCAACGCATTGGATCAAAGCGACTCTGCGGGCGTTGATACAGCGCAGTTTCCCCTTGGTGTGCCGGGCTACGGGCAGCTGGGAAATCCCGCCGATGATATCG
>JABDLQ010000274.1 GCA_013002925.1 Gammaproteobacteria bacterium
GGACATACCGGCCGAGCTCAAGGTGCATCGCGTGTTTGCATTAGACACCAAGCGTCATCTGTCATTGTTGGGACGTTATCCGGGATTTCTGGCAAAACCGGATCGCTGGTGTAGCTGGATTTATACAGGTACGCGTGCCGGCCATAAAATTGTACGCCAGTTTCAACCCCATGTAATCTGGTCGACGTATCCGATTGCAAGCGCTCATGCCATTGCCCTGCGTCTCAGGCACGAATACAAAATTCCATGGGTGGCTGATTTTCGCGACTTGATGACCGAAGATGACTGGCCGCCTGACGCCCGCCAAAGGCGCGAGCTTCGTGGCCTTGAAAAAGAAGTAATAACGCAAGCAACGCGCTGTGTTTTCACAACTCCCGGTGCAGCAAGTTACTACAAGGAATACTATGCAGCCGAGCCAGCCGCCAAGTTTGTTTGTCTGCCAAATGGATTTGATGAATCGAGTTTTACGCACGTCAAGACAAAAGAGCAGCAGGTGGGAAAGCGCCTGACTTTGTTGCATGCCGGAATACTGTATCCCTGGGAACGCGATCCGGTGCCATTTTATAATGCGCTTGCGGCTCTTAAGTCGAAAGGGCGGGTCAGCGCATCTAACCTATCGGTGTGTTTACGGGCAACCGGGCACGATGAGTATCATCGCCCACTATTGAAAAAACTGGGCATCGACGACATTGTCGAGCTTGCTGGCCCCTTGCCGTATCGAGAGGTGTTGCAGGAAATGACTGATAGTGATGGTTTGCTGATTTTTCAGGCCGATAATTGCAATCGCCAGATTCCTGCCAAACTCTATGAGTACTTTCGCGCCGGACGACCTATCTTTGCACTGACTGATAAACACGGCGACACCGCTGCACAAATCAATCAGGAACAGGCTGGCATAATCTGTCAAATCGATAACACGAATGACATCGAGCATCGACTTGAGGAGTTTCTGCAGACGTTGCGAAATCACAAGGCAAAAACTATCAGCACTGACAGGATTCAGCGCTATTCTCGTATTAATCAGACCGCGGATCTGGCTGGAGTACTTGAGGCTAGTATGCAAGAATAGGACGTAGGTCATTGATCGTTAAAGTGAGCGATACGTGTATCTGTTTTATAAACTAATGACTAATTGCGCAAGACTCACAACTATTGGAATATGGTGAATTAGTAATGGGGTCTTCAGAAGCTCTACGTATTGTTCAGGAGTAGTTAAAAGAGACAGGAAAGTCGAAGTTTGTTGTCGCCGTTAAGCGACGTTTGGGTTCTTGATTAGATCGCGCTAAGCTTGTGCCGCGCAAGTGCACCAATGTTATGTGGAATGTTGTAAAACCATTGCATGGGTGAAAAATTCTTACGCATTATTTCAAGCTTCGGGAACGTGATTAACTTCACATTTTGTGTTTTCCCGGAGTCGCATAATTAAATCTACATTGCAAAAGGCTCACCTGTCGAAAGGCAGGGTCGCAAAGCTACCGGTCTAAGGGATTTATCCTATGAAAGCGGGGTTACCAGTGAATAGTAGAGAGGCCATTTTAAGGCGTCCACAATTTGTTGTTACCCGCCGTTACATTCCAACCCCACCGTTAGGTTTTACAGACAAGACGCTGAGACACTTTCGGCTGAGTTATTTTGATCAATTTACGCTGTGTTTATTTTTTTGAAAGATTTGAGATCAAATTACTTATGAGTGTTTATCATATTGCGCGAAAGATTCAGTGGGTGGTGTTACTCGTATTAAGCGGGGCTGTCGTTCACTCTACATTCGCGGATGCCATCGATGATCTATTACCCGGTCAATGGTATGCTGCGCCTAACTCGAAAATGCAGAGCGTCAATCCTTGCCCGACAGGCGGTTGTGCGTATACCGGCCAGACTGGTTTTCGTTCAGTTCAGATTGCGTGGAGCGGTGCGGCCTTTGACACCAATAGTGACAGGCTTATTGTCTGGGGTGGGGGTCACGGCGATTACTGGGGCAATGAAGTCTATGTCTTTGACGTAAACTCTTCACAGTGGTCGCGCTTGACGGAACCCAGCACGCTGGGCCCGAATTCGCAGGAATGCACAGGTATCAATCCGGATGGTCGGCCACGTTCCAGGCACACCTACAACAATCTCGATTTTTCGCCTGAGCTGAATGCATTTATCAGTTTCGGCAATAGTGGCACGTCGCCTGCAAATATTTGCGCTGATCGTAAGACCTGGATTTTGCCGCTTGACAGCGCCACACCGGAGTGGCAGCTGGGCACTGATAATACCCTGTCTGGTGCGACCGGTATGGGCGCGACCGCCTACGATCCGGTGCGCGGAACATTCTGGCATCAACGGTCCGATGTCGGTGGGTTTGGCATGTATGACCCTGCGACGCACACGTGGCAAAACTATGGTTCCCGGGCGTTGGCAATTTATGCAACCGGTGCCATCGATCCACTGCGAGATCAAATGCTGGTTATCGGTGGAACTGCCAGCCAGGCATTTGTCTGGGATCTGGCAAACCCGAACAACCCACCGCTGAATCTTTTAAGCAACTCCACTTTCACGTCAACCGACACTGATGGTATAGCAGGTGGTCGTGGCGTTGGCCTTGCCTATGATCCTGTCGTTGACGCTTTTGTCGTGTGGGACGGTGGTACCACTGTTTATACCATTGACCCTGACACCTGGGCGGTCAGCCGGATCAATGCTGACGCCGGTAACACAGTGAATCCGGGCACAGCGATTACCGCTGGAACGTATGGGCGCTTTCGCTATGTGCCATCCCGCAATGTCTATATTCTTGCCAACGGGGTTGACAAGGATGTGTTTTTCTATCGGCTCTCAGATGGTGGCGGTAGCACTGCAGCACCGGTCATCGGTATGACGCTGACGAACAGCAATATATTGATTGGCGAAGATGCTGATTTGAGCTGGTCCGTTGCCCATGCTGATTCCTGTGTTGCCAGCGGAGACTGGTCAGGTAGTAAGCCGGTAGCAGGCAGCACGACATTTCCCGCGCTGACAAGCGATCAAACCTTTACGCTTACTTGTAGCGGTGCGGGCGGGACCAGCAATAAATCGATTACCGTCACGGTGTCAGCGCCACCGCCACCACCAGCCGGGACAGAAGACTGGGAGGCGCGTTCCACCGCACCGGGCGTATTGTCTGCCATTGGTTTTGATGTGGAAAGCGAAGTGACGAACTGGATACATCTTGATTCCAAGCAGGATCATGTGGTGTGGGAAACTGCAAACACGTCTTCCGGTGCGGGTGCATTACGCTTTAACATTTTAAAAACGGACGGAGCAAATTCAGGCAACTGGCGTCGATGGTTAGCCGATGACGAGCGCGAATTTGTTGAAGGCGATGAGTTCTATATTTCTTATCGTCAATATATTCCTGAATACTATGCCACTCATCAATTCCTCGGCGGCGGTGGCTGGAAACAGATAATCGTAAGTCGTAACGCCGGCAATATGAATGGAGTGAACTATGTAGGTACACCAACCGGATCCAACCAGGTCAATGAAATTGTGATGAACAATTACCTTTATCGGAGTTTGCCACAAGGTTATCATCGCACCACGAATGGCTCCTATGTTGGTTTTTACACGGGTGCATCAACCGCCTGTTCCCATACCGACTTCAGATTACAGAATGCTGTCGATCGCGGACCGCAATCGATTGGTACAGCGTGTGAAAATGACCGTGCACGCTATGGTGGGTTGTTTTCCTATGGCTCCCGTACCGGAGTACCGGATCCTCTCACCGGCGCATTTACTTTTACGCCCGATGAGTGGCATTCGTTTAAAATGTGGATCAAATTGGGCAGCCAGGGTACCACTACCAGAAATACTCACGTCAAAATCTGGGCGGCGCATGACGGTGAAGATTGGGACCTCATCATAGATCGCGATGACGTCGATCTGGGTGGAGGTCCTGCGCACAATGCGTATTGGTTATTACCGTATGACACAGGCAAACAACCAGATCCTACCCGTGAGGATACGTATACGCTTTATGACGAAGTAATCGTATCTCTGAATGACATTGCCGCGCCGGGAGCGACTGGCTCGGGTGCGACACTGCCCACGGTTGATTTGACGGCCAGCTCCGGATCTATCCTGGACGGCGGTTCCGTGCAATTGAATTGGACTTCAACTGCTGCGGATACTTGTACGGCATCAGGGGGCTGGAGTGGTGCAAAAGCGACCAGCGGCACCGAAACTGTTGGTCCGCTGTCGGCGACAACAAGTTTTGTTCTGACGTGTACAAATGCAGACGGAAGCCGCTCAGACAGCTTGACGGTGACCGTCGAGGCACCTATGCCTTACACGATATTACAGAGTAAAACAATTCACCATCAGGATACATTTGAACTTGACGGAGCCACTGTCTCGGATGGAATTTTTGCCTTTGTCTCGCCGGGTTCCGGGCTATCACAGGTGCAGTTTTTTCTCGATGATCCAACAGCCAGCGGTACACCTTACAGTGTCGAATTTGTTGAACCCTTTGACTTTGCCTATGATCCGGTTGGAGGGTTTGATACGACAACTATCGCCAATGGCAGCCATTCGTTAACCGCCAAATTATTTCTGGTTGGCGGAGAGGAGCAGATCATCTCGGTGTCTTTTACGGTTGCCAATGAGATCATTGTGCCGCCACCGACACTCAGTTTTTCCGCGAGTCCGGTCGCAGTTGATTTTGAGGGCTTTACTACGCTCACCTGGTCGACAACAAGTGCATCTTTATGCGTGGCGGGCGGAGACTGGACAGGAAGCCGCGCTGTCAGCGGCAGCGAGTCTGTTGG
Source organism: Gammaproteobacteria bacterium (assembly GCA_013002925.1). GTDB lineage: Bacteria > Pseudomonadota > Gammaproteobacteria > Steroidobacterales > SZUA-146 > SZUA-146. The sequence continues at coordinate 4,788 of JABDLQ010000274.1, forward strand.
CCCGTTGACCAGCAATAAAACGTTTTTTTTGAGCTGCACCGGACCAGGTGGGAGCGTCAACCAGACCGCCACAGTACTTGTGGCGTCACCTGACGCCCCTGAGCTGACGATCACAGCCACACCTTCTTCTGTTGATTACAACGGCGCTACAACAGTCTCCTGGACCACTACAGGCACAGAATCCTGCGTGGCCTCGGGCGGATGGGTGGGAGTCCGCCCGGTTTTTGGCTCGGAAACCGTCGGGACTCTGCAGGAAAACACTGATTTTACGCTGACATGCACAGGCCCTGGCGGATCTGTGACAGGTACGGCAGGCGTGACCGTCGCACCTGTGCCGGCGCCTACTGTGACTCTGGTTGCATCGCCTCCGGCGGTTGACTACAACGGTGCATCAACACTGAGTTGGAGCTCTACCAATGCCGAATCGTGTGCGGCGTCGGGTGCCTGGAGCGGCGCACGTTCGTCCCTGGGCGTATTGACTGTCGGTCCGCTGGAAGAAACCGCGGAGTTTACGCTGGTGTGTACGGGTGCAGGAGGCACGGGCAATGCCAGTGTCACCGTGACGGTGGCGGCGCCGGCGCCGCCCGAATTGAGCTTTACCGTTTCATCATCGTCAATCGCCTACGATGGCTCCATTTTGGCGTATTGGACAGCAACTAATGCCACCAGTTGTACCGCAAGCGGTGACTGGTCGGGCGTGCGGGGCCTCAACGGTGTTGAAGCGCTGGGTCCATTGCAGGAAGACGCCGTATACACATTAACCTGTAGTGGTCCCGGTGGATCGGTCAGCCACACCCAGACTATTTCAGTGGCCGCACCGCTGGCACCTGTCATCGGATTTACTACCGATGCAGCATCGGTAGATTACGGCAGCGGCGCCCAGTTAAGTTGGGATGTCAGTAATGCAACGAGTTGTATCGCAAGTGGTGCGTGGAGCGGCACACGGTCACTGACTGGCACCGAGGCCGTAGGTCCGCTGTTAAGCGACAGCACCTACACATTATCGTGCACAGGACTTGGCGGGACGGCGAGTCAGACGGTGACGGTGACGGTCAATCCGCCTGTACCCACGGTGTCCCTGACAGCGACACCGCTGTCCATTCCGTTTGAGGGCACAACGACGCTCTCGTGGACCAGCGAGCATGCTTCTGAATGTACAGCCAGCGGTGCATGGTCTGGTACTCTGGCAGGCAGTGGCACGCAAGTATCGGCGTCTTTATCCACTAACAGTACGTTCATGATTACGTGCACGGGCACTGGTGGGTCTGCTTCAGATTCACTGACGGTTAACGTAGCTGCACCCGGGGCTCCGTCCGTCGGTTTCTCTGCCAGTCCGGCAGCCGTGGCCAGTGGTGAGTCCACTACATTGACCTGGACATCAAGCAATACAACCGCTTGTAATGCGGCAGGTGACTGGTCGGGTACCAAGGCGATCAATGGCAGTGAAAGCGTAGGCCCACTGACCGCCACCAGTACGTTTATACTGACGTGTTCTGGTGTAGGAGGCGACGTCACACAGACCATTACAGTTCCGATATTGGTGCCTGAACCGGTTGTAACGTTAACCGCAGCGCCTGGGAGTGTGCCGCATAATGGCAGCACCACACTGACCTGGACCTCGACGAATGCGAACAGTTGTGAAGCGTTTGGCAGCTGGTCAGGGCTGCAGGCCCTGAACGGCAGCCTGACGGTTGATAATATCGATAGCGAACGCACGTATGCGTTGTACTGTGAAGGATCCGGTGGCACGGCCAGTGCACTGGTGACCATTGCGGTCGGCGCTCCACCTGTCCCTGAAATCAGTCTATCCACAGACGTTGTGACAGTCATGTATGGCGATACCGTGACCATCAACTGGGCAGCTACACAAGCCACAACATGTGAAGCCTACGGGGGTTGGTCAGGGATCAAGACATTAATTGGCACAGAAGAGAGTTTGCCAATTACCAGTGACACTACGTATGTGCTGGTGTGCTCTGGCCCCGGTGGGCAGGTAGATGCCGCAACAGTCGTTACGGTTGCGGTTGAGCCCCCCAATGTAACGCTGGAGGCGTCGCCGCTGACGGTAGATTACGACGGTTCAACGACACTGACGTGGACTGCCACCGGAGCGGACTCATGCCAGGCTTTCGGCAGCTGGTCGGGTGTAAAGGTTACGTCAGGTACCGAGGTTATCGACAATCTTGCCAATACCGGAAATTTCGTATTGTTGTGTTCCGGCCCGGGAGGTGACGGGGACGCGAGTGTTTCGGTGTTGGTGAACCCGGCACCGCTACCGCTGGTCAGCCTGATCGCAGAGCCCGCAGAAGTCAGTTTTGGTGGTACAACAACCTTAAGCTGGTCAAGTCGCGATGCAGATACCTGTGAAGCATTTGGTGGCTGGTCCGGCGATCGTGATACTGAAGGGAGCTATGTGGTCGAAGATTTACTGGCCACCACGAGTTTCACGCTTTTGTGTCAAGGTCCGGGTGGCAGTCGCGTGTTGATTGCCAATGTTGCGGTTGGAGCTCCGGAAGCGCCGATCATAGAGTTCTATGTCGAGCCCGATTTTATTGCTTACGGCGGCGCAGCTATTTTGAACTGGACAGTCAGTCAGGCTGATTCCTGTTTCGCAACCGGCGACTGGTCCGGCGACAAAGCCCTGACGGGTGTTGAAACAATCTCACCTTTGTACTCAACGGCAAATTTCGCATTGACATGTACCGGCGTGGGCGGCGGCTCGAGTGTGTCTGTCAGCGCAACCGTGGCGTCACTGGCTGACATGGCTTTACAGAATTTTGAAGACAATGAACTCAATACCGACCCGGAAGGTTGGATCGACACGGGTCCGGATTTTGTCACGACCCAGTTGTCATCCGCATTCAAGGTGCGTGATATTGCCGGTAGCCGTGCTCTGGCAATCACCCGTACGACTGGGCTGGATATGCATTCACACTATGTGCTTGACGATTCGGGTAGCTGGCAGGACTATCGATATAGCGGACGGATTCGAATTCAGAACACCGAGGATAAGGCGGGAGTGACAATTCTGTCGGCGATGCCGGAGTTAGCTGCTTATTACCGTTTAGGTGTGGCAAGTACTGGTGAAAACTTTGTGTTGAGTAATGTTGGCACGGGTGTGAACTGTGCAGGTGATCTGGACACTGGCGTACTTGCGAGTGCTGGCAACTGGTATCGTTTCGCCATCGAAGCGCAGACCAGCGAGACTCAAACTGATGTACGTGCGCGTGTCTGGATCGATGGTGAAGCCGAGCCAGCAGAATGGCAGGCACAATGCACGGATACGGGCCCGGGTAGACGATTCCATGGGCGCGTAGGTGTCTGGGTCAGTCTGCAGTCGCCGCTCGCTGGTGGCGCCTGGGATGAATTGCTGGTCACGCCTTTGAGTGGAGCACCGGTATTACCACCACTTCTGACGTTTTACGCAAACCCGGTGACCGTAAGCAGCCTGGACTTCTCGACACTGACCTGGGAGGCTACTAATGCAGATAGCTGCGTCGCAAGCGGTGCCTGGGAAGGGGCGCGCAGCGTAAGTGGTAACGAACAAACAGCACCGCTGACGGAAAACAGCACTTTTACTATGCAGTGTAATGGCCCGGGAGGCAGTGCCACGAGTTCTGTTGTTGTAGCGGTTGGTGATGCGGTACCACCTGAACTTAGTTTTGCTGTAACGCCGGACAGCGTGTTTTCCGGGGACGATGTCACACTAACCTGGTCGTCGACTTCGACAGCGATATGTACCGCTTCCGGCGACTGGAGTGGCGCACGAAGCACCAGTGGTTCAGAGTCAATTTCCAATGTGATGGACGATATGACATTCACCCTGGATTGTGTCGGCGCGGGAGGTAGCGTTTCACAGACAGTCAATCTTCTGCTGGCCGACATCATCCGCGACCCGCAACTTGCGTTCTCAGTTGACCCGCTGAGACTAGGTGTCGACGGCACCGTGATTCTCAACTGGAGCTCAGAAAACACCACCACATGTGAAGCCAATGGCAGCTGGAGCGGGTCTCGCCCGGTCAGCGGAGGTGAAGTAGTCGGCCCGATAAGCGCATCGGAGTCTTATGTCCTGATTTGTAGTGGTCGCGGTGGCACGGTCGCAGATGCTATTGCGGTTTCCTATGTCGATTCGGATAGTGATGCCATGCCAGATATTTGGGAGACTGCCGTTTTTGGAAGTTTGTCCAACAATGGACTGGGCGACACGGATGGTGATGGACTGCTTGATCAGGAGGAGTATCTGAGCGGCACTGATCCGCGCGATACAGATTCCGATGATGATGGACAGAACGATTTCGATGAACTTCAGTTTGGCAGTGATCCGCTGGATCCAGGCGATAATTTCGGTGATTCGTCGCCGGCGCAGCCGATTGTCGCTGACTCGGACAACGCCAGTCTCGCGTTACTGGAGATTGACGTAATGAACGGATATAGCGACCCGGATGGAAATCCATTGCAATTTTCACACTGGCAGATCAGCTTGAGTGAGAGTTTTGATAGCATGGTGTTCGACCGGGAAGTGTCGGGCTCAACGGCGTTGATGATACCGAGTGGGGTGTTGGACCCTGGGGTCACCTATTACATCAGAACGCGTCACGTGGATTCTTCCGATACGCCATCCCCGTGGTCGGACGTTGCGACAATGGTTGCTGATACGGCGTACCCAAATGATCTTGATGGCAATGGCATCGATGACGAATTCCAGGTGCCTGGAAACCCGGACACCAACGGCAATGGAACGCCTGATCAGAGTGAGGGCATCTGCAATCTGTATGATGCGATGGGTGGCAATATCATTGGTATTACCAGCAACGTCGGCGTGACTCGTTGCTATACCTCGGTATCAAATGATGTCGTAAGCGGCATTAGTTTACCGGATGGAATGGAATTGCCATTGGGGATGTTCAGTTTCCGCATCGAAGGTCTGTTTGTCGATGAAGCTTCGCCTGCACAGGTTTTTGTGAGCGTGTGGCTGCCCACGACTTATGATCCTGCCAGTGGTTGGTACAAGTGGGACGAAACAAGCGGCGAGTTAACCGACTATTCAGACTATGTCACCTACAATGACAATCGTGTGACAATCAGCCTGACCGATGGCGGCCCCGGAGATCAGGATGGGGTGGTTAACGGTATCATTGTTGATCCTAGTGGCCCTGCGATAGCCGCGGCGCCGCCGCCACCGCCGCCGCCGCCCGCACCGCCGACTACCCCGTCTGATCCGGATCCGTCGACACCTGTGGCGAGTGACAGTGGGGGAGGCGGCGCTCTGCACTGGGTGACGTTGCTGCTGCTGTATACGCTCGCATTGCGCAGACGCCGGCCGCAGTAAGGTAACTACAGAAAAACCGGTCTCTCTTGATGAGGCCGGTTTTTTTATGCGTCGTCTAGACCAGAAATTCCCGTGGCGCCGGATGACTCAAAAAGTACTGTGGGCTGGCAGTGTATCCATAGGCACCACTTTGAAACACGACCACAAGATCATCGATGTCCGCCTCCGCAAGTGTCATTTTCGCGGCGAGCAGGTCCAGAGGCGTGCACAATGGTCCGACTACAGATGCAGTTGCCGTTGACGTCGCCTGCATTTTAGTACCGATGGCAACCGGGTAGTTTTTGCGCAACACCTGTCCAAAGTTACCGCTCGCGGCCAAATGGTGATGCAAGCCACCATTACAAATCAAAAAAATCTGCCCGCGAGACACTTTTTTGTCGGTGATACGGCACACATAGATGCCGGATTCAGCAACAAGGTAACGACCCAGTTCAACCACCAGATCCGCCTGCGGTAATTGTTGCTGCATCGCGGCGCTCAGGGTGTTCAGACTGGCGCCAATGGGTTCGATATCAAGTGGTGTTTCATTCGGAAAATAAGGCACGCCAAGACCACCACCGATATTCAGCATACGCACGGGTGAGGGCGCAAACCGGGCAAGGCGCACCGCGAGTTCGCAGGCCTTGTTCTGGCTCTCAATAATTGCATCCGCACGTAAATTCTGGGACCCACTAAAAATATGAAAACCGTGAAAGTCCAAATGCATATACTGCATGGTGGAGAGAACTGCCGGAACCTGTTCAGCATCAATGCCGAACTGCTGCGGCCCGCCAGCCATTTTCATGCCCGAATTCTGCAGTTGAAAATCCGGGTTTACGCGCAGCGCAACTTTTGGGCGAAAGCCCATGTCAGCGGCAAGCCCGTCAATTCGTTCAAGTTCAGTGGCACTTTCGCAGTTGATTACGATGCCCTTCGTGATGGCCAGCCGCAGTTCGTCGGTTTGCTTGCCTGGTCCGGCAAAACTGATTTCATGGCGCGGTGTTTGTGTCGCAGCAGCAACCTCCAGTTCGCGCCCTGAGGCGACATCCAGCCCATCCACCAATGACGCCATGTGCGCTACAAGTTCGGGCATCGGATTAGCTTTGATGGCGAAATGTAATTTAACAGAACGCGGAAAGTGCTCTCTCAGCTGGGCAACTTTTTGCGCCATGATCGAGCGGTCGTATGCATAGAACGCCAGGCCATCAGCACGCGTTGCCAGTTCACTCACGGTGTGACCGCCAATGACCAGGTCATTATTCTGCACGTCGAAACACGTGATGGGGCTATGGCGGTCAAATTCAATGGTGCTCATTGCTGCAATCCTTTCAGCAATGCAGGTAATTCCTGTGCGAGCCCGGCGCGATCAATTTTGCCATTGGCGTTGCGTGGCATATCGGCCACCCAGATGATGTGCTTTGGCAGCATGAAATTGGCCAGTTCCTGGCGGCACGCCAATGACAATGCGGCCGTATCCTGCTCTGAGTCGTGCGTCGCGACCACGATCGCTACAATGGCTTCTCCAAGGTCTTTGTCAGCAGTGCCAAGGGCGACAGCCTCGCTGACCATGCCGGTCGCAAACAGAGCTTCTTCGACTTCGTTCGGGCTGACCCGATATCCGCTCGTCTTGATCATTTCGTCGCGGCGACCGACAAAGTAAAGATAACCATCTTCGTCACAGCGCACCCGGTCTCCCGACCACACGGCAATTTCTTCCATTACCAGTTCCTTCTGATGATGCGGAGCGGGTTTGAAGCGCGCCGCCGTTTTCTCCGGATTATTCCAGTATCCCAAAGATACCAGGGAACCGCGATGGACGAGTTCCCCGATTTCATCTGGCGCACAAATTCCGCCATCGTCGTTGACCACCATAATCTCGGCATTGGGAATTGCTTTGCCCATGGAACCGTGACGTTTATCCAGCTCTGCAGGTGGGAGCCAGGTTGACCGGAATGCCTCTGTTAATCCATACATCAATACCGGGTCCGTTTTTGGTAGTGCGGTACGCAGGGATTCAAGTGTCACTTGTGGCATCGCTCCCCCGGAATTTGTCCAGTATCTCAGATGGTCGGTTGCCGTTTCAGGCCAGGGCAGCCCCGCCAGCTGATTCCACAACGGAGGGACGCCGGCAAGCCCGGTAATTTCTTCCTGGCACACTTTACGAATGACATCGCGGGGCAGAAGATATTCCATCAACACGACGCTGGCGCCACGGCAAAACGCAGTAGTGAGCTGACTGAACCCGTAATCAAAGCTGAACGGCAATACGGCCAGGAGTTTATCGGACGCCGTGTTTTCCAGGTACTCGGACACGCTAAATGCCCCGGTCACCATATTCTTGTGACTGAGAACCACGCCCTTCGGCTTGCCGGTGCTACCTGATGTATAGAGTATGGAAGCGACATCGGCATCGATAATGCGCCACATATCTACCGATGGCGCCGCCAGTAAGTCGTCCCAGGAAATCACCTGTTTGCTTGACGATAGCTCTTGTAATTCGTCCACCAGCACAATCGCTTCGAGCGCAGGACAGTCGGCAATTACTGTCTCCAGGCTCTGCGCGCGCTGCCGTGAAGTGACCAGAATCCGCACGTCACAATCTGTCAGAATGTGCTGCACCTGGGCAGGTTTGAGCAAAGGGTTTACCGGAACGAATACACCACCGGCATGCGCGGTTGCAAAAATGCTGACCACCGTTTCGATTTGTTTGGGCAGGTAGATGCCGATACGGTCCCCTTTACGCATTCCGGCGGCAATAAAGCCGTTGGCCGCCGCGCGCATTAGCTCCGTCAACTGGCCATAATCCAGCCGCCGTGAGCGATCAATCAATGCCGGCGCCGAATCGCCAGTTTTGCCGCCATGAGTGATGAGTTGTGACAGACACAGAGTCAAGCGGGTTCTCCAGAAAACAGGTCGCGCTATTGTACCTCAGCACTGTGGATTTTGGTCTTTTGTTGCAATAAACAGGTATAGTCAACATATAACAACAATGACGAGAACGAGAGGACAAAGTGACGGTAACAACTGCTGATTTCGTAATCATTGGCGGTGGTATCGCCGGTATTACAATCGCACTGGAAATTCGCCGGCGTCAGCCGCGCGCTTCGATCATGGTCTTTGAAAAAGATGCGCGTTGCGGGTTGCACGCCAGTGGTCGCAATAGCGGTGTGCTGCATGCCGGCTTTTATTACACCGCAGATAGTCTCAAGGCACGTTTTACCCGCGATGGTAGCCGGCAGATGGCGGCCTACTGTGAGGCAAGGGGCCTGTCGCTAAACCGGTGCGGAAAATTGGTGGTTGCCCGGCAAGAAAAAGATATTGCCGTATTTGACACACTCCTGGAGCGGGCCGGCGCTAACGGAGTCCGTCTTGAGCGCCTTGCGCTGGACGATGCACGCCGTATCGAGCCGCGTGTGAAATCCAAAGGAGATGTGCTGTTTTCACCGGACACGATGTCTGTCGATCCGCAGGAAGTCATGCGGTCACTCATTGAAGATGCCAGGCATACAGGAATCTCGATCCGTACGGGACAGAGCTTCATGGGACGTGACGGCGAAACTTTGAGAATCGGGCAGGACCGGGTGCAGGCGGGCTTCGTCATCAATGCGGCCGGGCTCTATGCCGATCAGATAGCCAAAGCGTTCGGGTTTTGTCAGAACTACACCATCATGCCTTTTAAGGGGCTCTATCTGTTCGGTCGGCATCCCGGGTCGGTCGCCACAAATATTTATCCGGTTCCCGATATTGCGAATCCGTTTCTCGGCGTTCACTACACCGTTAGTGCAAACGGGCGAATCAGTATCGGGCCTACGGCGATACCCGCTTTCTGGCGGGAGCACTATCGTGGATTCTCCGGTTTTTCGCTGAGAGAGCTGTTGGCTATAACCTCCAGGCAACTTGGTTTGCTGGTGCGTAACGATTTCGGGTTTCGCGGACTGGCATGGCAGGAAATTCCCAAGTATCTGAAATCGACCATGATTAAGCTGGCCGGTGAGCTCGCCGAAAACCCTGAACAGGATGAGTTTGATCAGTGGGGACCGGCCGGGATCCGGGCACAATTGGTTAATATCAGGGACCACTCACTGGAAATGGATTTTGTCTGGGAAGGCGATGAGCATTCCTTTCACGTGTTAAACGCTGTTTCTCCGGCGTTTACCTGTTCACTGGCCCTGTCAGAATACTTTGTCGATCAGTTTGAAGTGACGCTTTGATAAGCAATTTTGGCACAATTTATTTTTGCGGGTAGCACGGGTTGAGTAAGCTAACGTTACACAGGATGCACTTATTCGCCCACGAGTCGCTACTTTCGCTTGGTAGACTGGGTAGTGGTCAGCTATTTGGGTCATCCGGCAGAAAATTCCTGAAAGTGGACAGAAGTCCGTGCCTGTCAGTACATTTTGTCGTATAAATTCAAATAAATCAGGTGCCGATGGCGTTGGAGCCGCACTGAAGAGGAAGGGTGTATGAAAGTCGTATTGTTTTGTGGTGGCATGGGTACCCGATTGCGCGAGCAGTCAGGGACGATCCCCAAACCGCTGGTGCCGGTGGGTGAGCGACCGATTATGTGGCACATGATGAAATTCTATGCGCATCATGGACACACTGATTTCATTCTGTGCCTCGGTTACAAAGGCGAAATGATCAAAGAGTATTTTTTGGACTATAAAGCCTATCGCGGTGCGGAGTTTGTTACCAAAAACAAAGGCAAGGTGACAGTACCCAACGACAGTGATGTGGACGACTGGAACATCACTTTCGTGCAAACCGGGTTGCATTCCAATATCGGGCAGCGCCTGTTGGCGGTGAAGCACCTGCTGAAAGATGAAGAAATTTTTATGGCAAACTACAGCGACCAGTTAAGTGATGTGGATTTGTCTGAATACCTGCGACTGTTTGAGCAACGCAAAGATGCGGTTGCGGGAATTGTCGGTGTGCGACCATCCCAGTCGTTTCATAATGTGCGTATCAATGACAGTGGCAATGTTACGAAGATCGAACCTGTGGCCGTTTCCGACTTCTGGATAAATGGTGGGTATATTGTAATGCGCAATGAAATTTTTGACTACATAAAGGACGGGGAAGAACTGGTCGAGGAGCCGTTTCAGCGGCTGATCAGCGAAAAACGGCTATTCGCGTACAAATATAAAGGCTTTTGGGCGGCGATGGATACTTTTAAGGACAAAATTACTTTTGACCGCATGGATGGGCAGGGCGACCGTCCGTGGCAGGTTTGGGATAAGTAAACGATGGAATCATTTGTAGAAATTGATCAGCGGATGCGTGCCGGTGGTGGCCATATTTTATGCCTGGGCGCACACTGTGACGATATTGATATCGGGGCAGGAGGAACCCTGATTAAATGGCTGGCACAGTGGCCACAGACGCGTGTCACGTGGGTTGCGTTGTCGAGCGATAGTCGCCGCGCTGCTGAATTACGCGCTTCGGCACAGTTATTTTTGGCAGGCGCAGCAGAATACGATGTCTTGTGCGCTGAATTCAAAAATGGCTTTTTTCCGTTCCACGGTGACCCCATCAAGGAATATTTTGAAGCATTAAAAGAGTTGCCCAACCCGGATATTGTTTTTACTCACCAGCGCGATGATCGTCATCAGGATCATCGCCTGGTCAGCGAGCTGACCTGGAATACGTTTCGAAATCATATGGTGCTGGAATATGAGATTCCAAAATATGATGGTGAATTGGTGCAACCGAACACGTTCGTGGAAATCGAGGAAGAAATAATCGATCGCAAATCACGAATTCTGACCGAGTGTTATCCCAGTCAACAAGATAAACAGTGGTTTGATCGTGACCTGTTTCGTGGCATCGCAAGGCTACGAGGCGTGGAATGCGCCAGTTCAACGCGCTTTGCCGAGGCGTTCAGCGGGCGTAAGCTGGTGCTATAAACAAATTCTGTTGCAGCAGTGGCTACGGCCCCGCGTGTCACAGGGCTGTCCGGGCGAGAGACGCTCAATTGTCCGGCACCATGGGGGTGATGTAACAGCACTGTTGCCCTGATAAGAGGTCGATCGTTCTATCGGGCCCGGATGCGACCTGCAAGGATGAGATCGTAATGAATTTATGCTACATATCGCATTGGATTGGCAACCTGTAGATCATCGTGAAAAAAATAACTGTACATTTAATTGCTGCGGCCAGGCCTAATTTTATGAAGGTCGCTCCTTTGTACCATGCGATGGTGGCAGCACCGTGGTGTGAACCGATTATTGTGCACACAGGCCAGCACTACGATGCCAACATGTCGGATGCGTTTTTTAACGATTTACAACTACCCAAACCTACCGTTCATTTGGGAGTTGGCAGTGGCAGCCACGCCGAACAAACCGGTGGGGTAATGATTGCCTATGAAAAAGTATGCATGGCTGACCGACCCGACTGGATCGTTGTGTGTGGCGATGTCAATTCCACAATTGCCTGTGCATTGGTAGGTGCCAAATTGTGGATTCCGGTCATCCACCTGGAAGCGGGCCTGCGCAGCGGCGATCGTGCCATGCCCGAGGAAATAAACCGCCTGGCCACTGACAGCATTGCAGAAGTCTTATGGACCCCGTCACCTGATGGAGACGAGCACCTTCTGCGCGAAGGCGTGACGCCTGAACGGATTACACGCATAGGCAACATCATGATTGATTCGTTTGAGCTCATGCGCAATCAGATCGAAGCCGACGGGACCCGTCATGACATGGGTCTGAAGTCCGGAAAATATGGAGTGGTCACGCTGCACCGGCCCTCCAACGTGGACACCCGTGAGGCCCTGCAGGTGCTGGTTGATCAGTTGGTTGGTGCCTCGCGACAGATCAGACTGGTGTTTGCGGTGCACCCGCGCACGCGTGCACGTCTGCAGGAGTTTGAACTTGAAGCACAGCTTGGCGCAGCTGATGGCATGATCCTGTGCGATCCCCTGGGCTATATCCAGTTCATGAACCTGGTCACTGGTGCTGCCATGGTCATAACAGATTCTGGCGGGATCCAGGAAGAAACCACCTATCTGGGGATTCCTTGCATGACATTACGCACGTCGACAGAGCGGCCCATAACAGTCACGCAGGGTACTAACCGTTTGATAAAACCGGCTCAACTTCTGGTGAGCATCAATAAAGTAGTTCAAGGTGACTGGCCGACCGGCCGACGCCCAGACCTTTGGGATGGTCGCACCGCACAGCGCGCTGTCGAAGATCTGTATACCCGGTTAAACAATTAAGCTGCGGCAGGTGCTTCAGACATGACTGTGTTTAAACACCTCCGGATCCAGTTGGTGACGCGCCAGCAACTTGTAAAAATCTGTGCGATTTCGTTTTGCCATGCGTGCCGCCTGCGTCACGTTGCCGCCGGTCATTTTTAAAAGTCTTGCCAGATAGCTGCGGATAAACTCATCCCTGGCGACGGCAAAAGAGGGCAGGGGGCTGTCGAGATCACCTAGTGTGTCGCGCACCAGTTCGGCGCTGATCACCGGTGTTCTGCATAAGCTGACATGCTCTTTTACCAGGTTTTTTAATTGTCTAACGTTGCCCGGAAGCCGCGCACTCATAAGACATTCGATTGCCTCCGGTGCATAGACCATGCGGGGTCGCGACAACCGGGCAATATGCTCGTCCAAAAAACTGTTGGCCAGAACCGGAATATCCTCCGCGTGCTCATGCAACGCAGGCATTGTCAAACTGGTCTGGGTCAATCGGTAGTAAAGATCTTCCCGAAAGCGACCATCCATGATTAACGCTCTCAGGTCCTTGTTGGTCGTCGAGAAAATACGCGCATTTACCGGCACAGTCTCGGAACTCCCAACCGGTCGAACGGCGTTTTCCTCTATGACTCGCAGTAGTTTCACCTGCAGACGTACCGGCATGTCGCCAATTTCATCGAGAAGCAGAATCCCGTCCTGTGCCTGCTGAAACAAGCCTTCGCGCGGATTCGGCTGATCTGCAAAAACGTCAGCGGTACGGCCAAACAGCTCCGCTTCGAGCAGATTTTCTGCCATCGCACTGCATTTCATTACAACAAAACGACCGTTCTTTTGCGGACTCGCCCGATGCATGCTCTCGGCCAGTAATTCTTTGCCAACACCACTCTCACCAAAAATTGCCACACGCGAATTACTGGCGGCGATAGTATGGGCTTTATCCAGCAAACTGTTCAGCACCGGACTGCGCGTAATAAATTGTGCCCGCCAGTTCGACTCGTCGGTGTCCGGTGGGCGCGAAACCTTGATGGCACGGCTAATCAAATCGAGCAATTCGTTTTTATCAATCGGTTTGGTGATAAAGCCAAACGCTCCACATTGGGTGGCTTTGACTGCATCCGGAATAGTCCCGTGCGCAGTCATCAAAAGCACGGGTAAACCAGGCCATTTTCCCTGCAGTGATTGTAGCAACTCTATGCCGTCGACATTTTCCATGCGTAAGTCAGTAATCACCACATCCGGGCGAAAGGACTCGGTGGCATCCAGGGCTGCGGCACCATTGTCGACGCCTTCAATCTCGTAACCCTCGGCGAGCAGTCGAATGCTGAGCAGACGCAGCAGGCCAGGATCATCGTCAACCAACAAAATGCGTGGTGGTGTTTTCATATTTAAAATTACTCTGAAGAAACTTCAATGTTTTTGATGGCATCCAGTTTTGCTTCGGCCTCCGCAAGTTCGGCCTGCAACGTCTCGATTTCAAGCTCGGCTTGCGCCAGACGCTCGCGCGCTTGCTGTAAGTCAATACGGCTGGAGCGGCCGCTTTTGCTGATTCTGGACCTGGTATCCGATACGATATCGTCAAGTTCGGCATTCCGTGTCTCGAGAATCATCAGCTGTGCTGCACTGTGTGCAACAACTCTCGCAAGGTTCAGTTCAGCCGTGGTGAGATCGCCGGGCGCGTCGATGAGCCTGGACAGTTCGGTATACCCCTTGCCGATATCAGCATTTGGATGTCCGCGTGTGGTGAGGGCCAGCGCATGACGAAACGCTGCCCTGGAACTGGATTGCGCCTGCAATTCTTCCTGAACCCGGGTAAACAGATTCAATCGTTGCTGATAGGGCCCGCTGGTAATTTCACGCATTAACGAAAGATGAGAGTTGAGATGTTCCAGATCCTGCAGCTGCTGCTGTTTGAGGTGGGACTGTTGTCCTGCAGACCAGTTGCTTAACCCGGTGCATGCACTGAGTGTCAGCAGTGCAATGCAAACGAACATGTGCGTCAGTGATTTCATCAACAACCTTTAAGCGGCAACCGGTGTGGGAATCAGCGGTAACGAAATCCGAAAATGCGCTCCCGGGTGCTGGCCCTCAATGATACTTATTTTTCCACCGTGTGCGCTAACGCATTCGAACACCACTGATAACCCAATGCCCGTGCCTTTTACATGCCCGCTTTGTGCGGTGCTTCCCTGGTAGAATGGATCAAATATTCGGGCGCGGTCTTGCGCCGAAATACCCAAACCCTCATCAGCGATTTCAATAACATAAGAGTTTTCTTCCTGAAATGCGGACACAAAAATCGTCCCGTTGCCGGGGCTGAATTTGATCGCATTTGACAGCAGATTATCGAAAACCATGCGTAGCTTGGATTTGTCAGCAATTACCTCAATTTCCTCCAAAGCGAACTTGATCTGCAAATCCTGTGCGCTGAGCGACAGGCGCTGCTGGTCGATAATCGTCCGAATCAGCGACGCGAGGTTGAATTCTTCGAGTTCCAATGCCGACAGGTTTGATTGCCATGCGCTAAAACTCAGCAGGTTCTCGATCAGTTTTTGCAATGACAAACTGTTTTCGCGGAGGATGTCAGCTACTTCCTTTTGAGGTGGGTGCAACTCGCCGACAGAACCATCGATCAATAGCTCAGTGCCTTCCCGGATATTCGCCAGTGGGGTTTTGAGCTCATGTGACATGTGGCGCAGAAATTTATCTTTTTCGCGCTCTTGTTCACGGAGACGCTCTCGCAACCATTCCAATTGATTACCGAGAGTTTCCAGGTCAGCAGGACCCTTGACATTGATAGGATTGGAAAATTGTCCATCGCCGAGCGCGCTGATAGCCCGGTCCAGCTGTCGCAATGGACGTGCCAGCAGGGCCGTGAAAAATACGATGACGAGCAGCGTAAAAGGTGCGAGCAACGCGGTCTGGATCGCCAGTTGGCGCTGTGTGCGCCTGGCCCGCTCCTGCAAAGTGCTGAGACCCTGATCGATATACCGATTACTCTCACGCGCCATGTCATCAACAAAGTCACGCAACTGTTGAAAATCTTCGATTGCTTTGTCGAGTTGCGCGGGCTGGCTCTCTGCACTGCGCAAAATCGTGTCAAACTCGCTTAAACGCAGTTTCAGTTCGCGAATCTGACCCAGTCGCTGTGCGTCCGATGTGGCGGTCGCAATTTCGTCAAGCGTTATGTCGATTCGTTCAAGGCGTTCGGCGTAGGCGGCGAGAAGTTCAGGTTCACCAATCACCCGATATACCCGGGCGCTGCGCTCAATAGATGAAAGCTGTTTGCGCAGACTCTGATTTTGATCTGTTGCCAGCACTCCCTGTATCACCAACTGCTGCGATTCGGTAGCAAAGCGGTTCATTTGTGTAGACGCGCGTGCGATCGCCAACAACAGGGGCAGGGATACAAGAACGAATCCCAATAGTAGCAGTCCACTTAACGATTTTGGTCTGGGTAACCGCATGCAATAAACACACCTCGATCAGAACAGAGTACCTTTTCTAACTCAACCGGCAACGCGCAGATTTGCCCACTGCTCAGCCTTGGTCGGCATAGAGCTTGCGTTCCCAGTTCAGCGCGGTTTTGGCAATCGCACTGAGATCATCATATTTTGGGGTCCAGCCGAGCAACTCGTGAGCAAGATCGACGCGGGCAACCAGTTGGGGTGGATCTCCGGCCCGACGTTCCTCTTCGATAGTTTTAAGTGGCTGACCGTGGACCTGTTGCACCATATCAATGACTTCACGAACGCTATATCCATGGCCGTAGCCGCAGTTGATGGTTACTGAGTCACCACCCCGAACCAGATAATCGAGCGCTTTGAGATGCGCGTCTGCGAGATCTTCAACATGGATGTAATCACGGACTCCGGTGCCATCCGGCGTCGCATAGTCGGTTCCAAAAATAGAGACATGGGGTCTTTTGCCAACGGCGACTTCACAAGCGACTTTGGTTAGCAATGTGGCCTTGGCCGTTGACTGACCAATGCGCCCACCCGGGTCGGCACCAGCAACATTAAAGTAGCGCAAAGTGACATTGCGCAACGGTGATACAGCAGACAAATCACGCAACATCCATTCACTCATCAACTTGGACGTGCCATAAGGGTTGATAGGAGCGGTCGCTGCGGTTTCATCGATCAGCGGTTGCTCAGGCTCGCCGTAAACAGCCGCGGTCGACGAAAAAATAAAGTGTTCCACACCGGCATCACTGCAGCACTCCAGAAGATTACGCGTATTTGCGGTGTTGTTGCGATAGTACTTGAGAGGATTGGCAACCGACTCGGGCACAATGGTGGCCGCCGCAAAATGCATAACCGATTTTATCGCGTGCCGGTCGAGTATCGTGCTGACCAGGTTCTGATCGCCAACATCACCTACAATCAGCTCACCGTGTAACACGGCATCTGCAAAACCGGTTGCTAAATTGTCGATAACGACGACATCAAAGCCTGCCTCGCCAAGCTGGCGCACAACGTGACTGCCGATATATCCGGCACCGCCGGTAACAAGAATGGTTGAGCTCATTGTGGTGTCCATATGTCAGGGTCAGCCATATTATCAAGGCTCATCCGGTAATCCTATGTGATCTATTCCTCAGCCTTGCAGGTTTGCCGTATTTTACGCGGCGCCAGACAGTGCCAGCACCGGCTCGTGCATCAGCGCCAGCTGCTCCTTCAGGCTCAGGATGTGATCCTGCCAGAATCTGGCGGTATTGAACCAGGGAAATGCGCGGGGAAAAGCCGGATCAGACCAGCGCCGCGCCAGCCAGGCCGTGTGATGCATGATGCGCATGGTGCGTAAGCACTCAACCAGCGTCAGTTGACTGGATGGAAATGGTCGAAACATTTCGTAACCGGTGGCGAGGGCATCCAGGTTGGTCTGCATTTCGGTGCGTTCACCTGAAAGGAACATCCACAGGTCCTGAATTTCCGGGCCATTGCAGGCATCATCGAAGTCCAGTAGCACCGGTCCTGCTTGATTCCACAGTAGATTTCCGACATGCATGTCACCGTGGAGTCGTCCAAAGCGGCTCGGGTCGGTGAGTTGCATGCGTTGATCCAGCATAGTCAGAACCGGCTCCGCAATTGCCGCATAGGCTTCCTGCAACTCATCAGGCAAAAAAGGTCCTGTGATGATAAAGCGTGCAGACCCCAGTGCATGCTGGTCAAACGTCAGGTCGATGCGCTCTTCAAAGCACCGGGTAAATCCGCAATTGTGAATGCGCGCGAGCAGCCGCCCGATTTGTTCCAGCCTGGCCGGGTCATCCAGGCCGGGTGCATGACCCGAGGCTTTCCGATACACGGAAAAACGAAAGTTCCCGTGCTCACAAAGGGTCTTCCCGGAAGGCGAGGGCAGGGGTGTCAGCACCGGTAAGTCGAGCGCCACCAGCTCGTCAGTAAATTCGAACTCTTCCAGAATCTGCTCGTCGGTCCAGCGATCGGGGCGGTAAAACTTGGCGACAACATTGCTGCCGTCATTCAGACCAATCTGGTAGACCCGGTTTTCATAACTGGCCATGGCCTGAATTTCACCGTTACATTCCCAGCCGCAGGCTTCAAGGCACGTGATAATTTCGTCAGGCAATAGTCCGGAAAAGGCACTTTTTTTGGCAGTCGGGGTCATAGTGAGGAGTTTGTTCACACGGTATTCAGGTCAATATTGCATAATGGACGATCTTGGGTCAGGAGACCAGTCAGTGTTTGACAGGCAACCGGTAACGACAAAATCAACGCCGCGACAGTTTGCTGGTAGTACCTGCCGCAAGGTGCTGTTGCTGACCGTGCTGGTGACATTGGCTGCCTGCGGTGGAAGCGGTGGCGGCGATGCAACCCCAACACCGGTTACGGACCCTGGCGCAGCGGGCGATACCCTCATTACAGGGAAGGCGACCTATGACCTGGTGCCGCAGGTCAATTTCGATAACAGTCTGAACTACAATTCAATCAGGGTGCAGCCGATACGCGGCGCTACCGTTGAACTCTTGAACTCGGCAGGCAGCCTGCTCGAGCGTGCGACCACTTCGGCATCCGGCGATTATCAGTTTACTGTTGCCGATGGCGCGAACGTGCGTCTCCGGGTCCGTGCCGAGCTGCTTGCGGCCGGGTCACCCGCCTGGGATGTAAAAGTCATCAACAACACGAATAATGGCTCGTTGTATGCGATCGAGGGGGGCGAGTTTACAGCCGCCGGTGCCGCTGTCACGCATGACATCCACGCCCCTTCAGGCTGGACCGGCAGCGGTTATGGCCAGACCCGGGCCGCGGCCCCGTTTGCCGTGCTGGATGTGATTTACACCGGGATGCAAAAAGTTCTGATGGCATCACCTGGGGTGGTGTTTCCTCCTCTTAGCATTAACTGGAGCCCGGACAATCGGCCGACTCAGGGCGATGAAGCGCGCGGTGAGATTGGCACCAGTTTTTATCGAAATGTCGGTGACGACAGCCATATATTTTTGCTCGGCAAAGAGAATGTCGATACTGACGAGTACGATCGTCATATCGTAGCTCACGAATGGACACATTATCTCGAGAATCGGTTGGGGCGTTCAGACAGTCTCGGTGGTGGGCATAGCAGTGGTGATCGCCTGGATCCGAGGGTTGCTTTTGGGGAGGGCCTTGGGTACGCCTTTGCCGGTGCTATTTTGGACAATCCCAACACTATCGATACCCTGGGCCCTGGTCAGGAGCAAGGTAGCAATATCAATGTTGAAGACAACAGCATTCTGAATCCCGGGTGGTATAACGAGGGCTCGGTACAGGCAGCGATCTACGATTTTTATGATTCAGCCGTTGACGGGCCTGATACTGTTGAACTGGGGTTCGTGCCCCTGTTTGACGTGCTGACTGGCCAATTCGCTGACGGAGTCGCGCTGACAACCATCCATGCCTATGCGACGGCGTTAAAACTCGCCAATCCCGCAGCTGCTGTTGCAATCGACGCAATTATTGAAAATCAGCATATCGCATCGGAAAATACCGATGCCTTTGCGCGCAACGAGACTAACGATGCAGACAATGCCAATGACGTCTTGCCGATCTACACCGCGCTACCGCTGGATGGGCGGACGGTCAATCTTTGCAGCATTGGCGGAAATTTACCGCCCGCTTCATTTGGAACCTACAACAAACTCAGTAACCGCCGTTTTTTGCACTTTGAAACAATGGCGCCGGGCACGGTATCAATTACTGCGACCGGACCAAATGGCTCCGATCCGGATCTGATACTGCATCGGGCAGGAATACTGCAGGTGGCCGAATCAGTGTCGGCAACCGAGACTTTGTCAACAGTGCTGGAAGCGGGCCGGTATGTCATCGAGATTTATGAATACAGCAACGTGACGGACAACCCGCGGGGTCGAACCTGCTTTGGCATCAGCGCAACCGTCAATCAGGAGTAACTATGAACAGGCAAACCCGCTGGCAACCTCTGTGCCGAACCGCTGTCGCTGTGCTGTTGATAGGCGTCTCTACAGTATGGGTGGCAGCCGACGTCGACGGGCTATCAGAAAATAGCGCAAAACGCCCATGTTCTGATGCAGCAGCGACCAAACTAACGTCCCCTGTCCGCAGTCCCGGCAAGGCGTCTATCCCCGTCAAATTTGTCAATCCCGGACGCTTCAAAGCCAATCTGGGCGAGCAGGTCGTCGTTTCCCTGACCCTGTTGGCCACTGAGAAAATTGCACAGCTTCAGGTGCAGGCAACGACAGAGAATGCGCGGATCGTCGTGGGCTCTGTCAGCGATACAAGTTTTTACAATATTCCAGCTGGCGAGCAGGTGACACTGGACTACACGGTGCAACCACAAACAGACGGGCTGAGCTACGTCAATGTCTTCCTCTCGACACATTCCGGTCAGGGCAAGCGCATGGCCAGTTATTCGATTCCTGTCGAAGTCGGCGATATTCGCGGCGCCGTCGCCACCAAGAGCGTACCGGACCTGGTTGTCGCTGAAGACGGCGTTGTACTCGAGATTATGCGGGCACGCGATACAAGCCCCACACCACCACGCCCCTGATAGAGTCAAAGTCCGTAGGCGGTGGCAAAGAAGGGTTGGCGTCTCGCCGATCTGACGGCAACCCGCGCTGGCGGGAATGATCCAACACCCTGCTCAGGCCAATAAAAAATAATCATGCTGCGATCCGCATAAACTGTATAATCCGCGGCTTTTAGCCTTGTGAAGAGTCATGTTCGAAGGAATACGCAATATCGCGATCATCGCGCACGTTGATCACGGCAAAACCACGCTTGTTGATCAGTTGCTCAAGTGTTCGGGGATGCTGGCTGCACGGGTGGATGTGCCCAGCCGCGCGCTGGACTCCAGCGACCTGGAAAAAGAGCGCGGGATTACCATTCTCTCCAAGAATACCGCTATCCGGTGGCAAAATTTTCGAATTAACATCGTGGACACACCGGGCCACGCAGATTTTGGAGGCGAAGTTGAGCGCGTACTGAGTATGGTCGACTCGGTGCTACTGGTTGTCGATGCGGTCGACGGCCCGATGCCGCAGACGCGGTTTGTCACGATGAAGGCTTTCAGCCATGGCTTGAATCCGATTGTTATTGTAAACAAGGTAGATCGCCCTGGAAGCCGGCCAGACTGGGTGGTAGAGCAAATATTTGATTTGTTTGATCGTTTGGGCGCTCACGACGAACAACTTGATTTTCCGGTTGTCTATACCTCAGCTCTGCAGGGTACATCGGGGGTCACCGCAACCGGGCAGGAGGCCGGCATGGATGCTGTGTTTGAAGCCATTACCGAGCATTGCCCGCCACCAGGCGTTAATGAGGATGGTCCGTTTCAGATGCAGATCAGTTCGCTGGACTATTCCAGCTATGTGGGTGCAATTGCAATTGGTCGGATTTTTCGTGGCACCGTGCGGCGCAACGATACGGTTGCCGTGGTCGGCATTGACGGCTCGACGCGGCGTGAAAAAATTTCCCAGATTCTGGGCTTTGAAGGACTCGAACGCGTAGAAATTCAGTCTGCAGCGGCTGGCGACATCGTGGCGCTGGCTGGCATCGAACGGCCGCGCATATCCGATACCTTGTGCCACCCGGATGCAGCAGAGGCACTGCCTGGTCTAACGGTCGATGAACCGACCATCAGCATGGTCTTCGAAACGAACAGCTCACCGTTTGCAGGACTGGAGGGCAAGTTTGTCACCAGCCGACAAATTCGCGAAAGACTGATGCGTGAAACGTTACATAACGTCGCACTGCGCGTCGCGGACACCGATGATCCTGAAAAATTTCGTGTCAGCGGTCGCGGCGAACTGCACCTGTCAATTTTGCTGGAAACAATGCGGCGCGAAGGTTACGAGTTGGCAGTGTCCCGGCCGCGGGTGATCTTTCGCGAAATTGATGGGGTAAGACAGGAGCCGTATGAGCTATTGGCCGTTGATATTGAAGAACGTGATCAGGGCGCAGTGATGGAGGCCCTGGGTGAGCGCGGCGGAAAACTGTCCAACATGACACCCGACGGGAATGGCAGAACCAGGCTCGATTACAAGATTCCGTCCCGTGGGCTGATTGGGTTTCAAACGCATTTTCGCACGCTCACCAGCGGTAATGGCATGCTCTATCATGTTTTTGATGAATACCGTGAAGCGCTCAGTCAGCCGGTAGCTCAGCGCCAGGCAGGCGTGCTGATTTCCACGGCAAGAGGCAAGGCGCTGGCATACGCACTGTTTAATCTGCAGGAACGCGGACGACTGTTCATTCGGCATGCTGACGAGGTGTACGAAGGGCAGATCGTTGGTCAACACAACCGCGACAATGATTTGCCGGTCAATCCGCTCAAAGGAAAGCAGCTGACCAACGTCCGTGCTTCAGGCCGTGACGAAAAAATTGTCCTGACCCCGGCGATTGAATTCTCTCTGGAGCAGGCACTCGAATTTATCGATGACGATGAACTGGTAGAAATAACTCCGCAACACATTCGATTGCGCAAGCGCTTTTTGAAAGAACATGAGCGCAAGCGTGCCAGCAGGCAAAAAGCCGCTGACGCTTAAACTCGTTCCTAGTTGCTGGTTCGCCGAGTATCGTCAGGGGCGCGGGGGCGCTGACGAGGGCTGTCCATGTGGCGATAATCGCGAACCCTTGACGGTGGTGGTCGGGATACGGGTGCAGGCCTGGCAACCGGTGCAGCGCCACTGGTATTAGTACCTCTCGCTACGGGTGTTCTCGTATTCAAAATGGGTCGTCCCCGCGAAGAACCGCTGTAGCTATAGGGATAGCGCGCCGAATTGCCCGCAAAGTTGCCATTGATCTGGTAGACCGGGTTTCCCCAACGATCGTAATAAAGTGGCTCCCGCGATTGTGCTCTTGAGGCTGGCAAGTAACGGATATCGCCGACATAATAACGATTGTTACCGAGCGCTTCATGCGTGTTCATCGTGTACACGCGATTGCCATCTGCATCGGTAATCCACTGTTTGCGAAAAATCGACAACGACCCCTGTGTTTGCGCGCTGGCGGAATAATAATCCGTTCCATCATCAACGAAACTGTCATCAATGGGCACAACGGCGGTCCGGGCAGCGCTGCTTGCGCAGCCGCCAAGAACGGGCAGCGAAACTGCCGTCAGCGCGGTTATCAGCAAAGCACAATGGCGCAAAATTTTTTCTCCGTTCAGGCAGATAGAGCCAACAATAATTACGACATTATGCGGTACCGACAGTTCATTGTCCGGGGATTTTGAACTTTCGGAATATGTTAAATCGCAGCAGAGATTAACGACTTGTGACGTACGTCACACATTATACCGGATACTGGCGCTAGATTTGATTTCGGGATTGGGACAATTTTCCCAATCTATCAAAGCATTTCTATTGGCGGTGGTAATGTGTCACATGTAAAAATTAAGAAAAACAAAAGCTTAGCGAAAAGTCATTTGCCACGTCGGGGTTCCAGAGCGGCTCTGCAGGCGATCAGCGACGGTGTTGTTGTCACTAATGAGCATGGGATGGTCGAATTCCTGAATCCCGCGGCTGAGTTGTTGTCGGGTTGGCGGACCCAGGATGCTGCCAATCTTCCGGTGGATAAAGTCGTTCATCTGTGTGACGAGAATTCCGGCCAACCCATGGAAGACACCGGCGTCTGGAAACGTCCTGACATCGCCTGTAACAAGGTCGGGCGTTGCACGTTACAGTCGCGTTCCGGTACTCAGCATCTGATCGACGCCAATGTCTCGCCAGTACTGGACGCCGATGGCACCGTAACAGGAACGGTTCTGGTACTGCGGGATTTGAGTCAGGAAACCGGCTTGCTCGAACGACTCGATTACCAGGCAACGCATGATTCGCGTACCGGGTTGTTAAATCGTTCTGCCTTCGAACAGGCGGTTCGTGAATTGCATATGGACCCTGCCTCAGCGGGTGCAAGAAACGCAATCATTTACATAGACGTGGATCAGTTCAAAATAATCAACGACACTTGTGGGCATGTCGCCGGCGATCATTTTCTTGAAGCGTTGTCCGAAAAATTGCAGAGCCGTGTCCGCGAAAGCGATGTGCTGGCGCGTCTGGGCGGTGACGAGTTTGGCGTGTTGTTGCGTGGCTGTACACGCCGCCATGCGCAAGCCCTGGCGGAACAGATTTGTCACCTTGTTGAAGATATGCGTTTTGCCTGGGGTGGTCGCCTGCACCGTCACACGGCCAGCGTGGGAGTGACGGCCATCAGTGAAGATGCCAACGTAGCTTCAGTTTTGAGTGCCGCAGAAATTGCCTGTTTTACCGCAAAAGATCAGGGTCGAAACAGGGTGCACGTCTATCACAATGAAAATGTGCCTAGTCGGCATGTTGAAATGCAATGGGTGGCACGCATTTCGAGAGCGCTGGACGAAAACCGGCTCACCGCATTTCATCAACCCATCGTACCACTGGGCGATGACCATTCCCGGGACGAGCGGCCGCACTACGAGCTATTGGTGCGCATGACTGATCGGTTCGGGCAAATCATACTGCCAAAATATTTTATTTCTGCAGCCGAACGGTACAACCTGATGCCCAGTATCGATCGTTGGATGGTGACCGAAGTATTGTCGCGCCTGGTCTGGAGAAAAGATCTGGGACCCGGCTTCAAACCGTATACGCTGTCCATCAATCTGTCGGGTACTTCGCTCAGTGACACCAGCTTTATGAACTTTCTCGAACGCGAGCTGGAACGCTATCCTATCGAGCCGCGCACTTTGTGTTTTGAGATAACTGAGACTGCAGCCATCTCCAATATTGCGGACGTTGCCAACGTAATGCGCCGCCTAAAGAGTCGGGGCTGCATGTTTTCGCTGGACGACTTTGGCAGTGGCTTATCGTCGTTCGCCTATCTCAAAGGCCTGCCAGTCGACCTGATAAAAATTGATGGTGATTTTATCGCCGATATTCTGAACTCGCCGGCCGATACCGCTTTTGTGGATGCCATCTGTCGGGTCGCAAAAGCCATGAATATACGCACGGTGGCTGAGCACGTTGATTCAACTGAACTTTTGGACGCTTTGAGCGAGCTTGGCGTTGATTATGCGCAGGGCTATCACATCGCCAAACCGCGTCGGGTACACAATCGGTCAAGTTTTGCGTTGCCGGGCTCGAAAACGCCACTCGAGGCCGTCTGATTTACGGTATCCTGCGACAGGCCCAAACGGACTAGGCGTTCGCGGTATCAGGCCGCATTCCCGCCATCTGTTTATCTTCACCGGCCGCCAGCACCCGGGACTCCGGCCGGCGCAATCCGGACCGCTGCCGGCTATACAGCATGGTACTCGACCCGGAGACTCCTGTGTTAATATACGCCCATAAACCGGTGCAGGGGCGGCCGTGTCCTGACGCGGGTCATCACACTACGGTAAAGCAAAAACTCGAAACTATCCGGGGAAATATGGAACAAGCCATCTGGACATCCAATAGCGCGTTGTTTGACGAACATGATCCGCCGCCGTTTACGATCATGAACCCGGATTCCGATTTGCCGTTATTACTGGTGGCGGACCACGCCAGCAATCGTATTCCCGCGCGTCTTGGTGATCTGGGTCTCGATCAGGATACTCTGCTACGACACATTGCCTATGACCGGGGCACTGAAGCGCTCACGATGCAAATTGCGGAGCGTGTCGGCTGTCGAGCCGTTCTGTGTAACTACTCGCGACTGGTGGTGGATTGTAACCGGCATCTGCACGATGGCACGGCGATTCTTGAAGTCAGTGATTTAACCCGAATTCCGGGCAACGAAAATCTGTCGGATGCGCAACGCGAAGCGCGTATTGCCGGAATCTATGCGGCCTATCATCAGGCGATCGAGCAGACGCTGAATCAATTGCAACAAATAGTAGCGGCGCCTGCATTGCTGGCGGTTCATTCATTTACACCGCGATTAAAAATGGGCGATGCCCGCCCATGGCACGTGGGCGTGCTGTGGGACAAGGATGAACGTATTGCAACGCGGTTGCTGGCGCATCTGCGCCAGAATCCGGATTTGCATGTCGGAGATAATCAACCCTATTCCGGCAAGCATCCGGCTGACTATACGATAGATACCCATGGAGAAGCCCGTGGCTTGCCCTGTGCATCCATTGAGATACGAAAAGATCTGCTGGCCGATGAGGGTATGGTAGATCAGTGGGCACAGCGGCTGATCGGTTTTGCGCAATCCTTGATTACGGAACCCGAAATATTTGCCGAAATCAGGTCCGAATGATTTTTTAAAAAGTAACTAAAGGGGCGCCCATGATTAACACTCCGCCATTTACCATTGGCATAGAAGAAGAGTACTTACTCGTCGATAAAGCGACCCGGGATCTTGCCACGGATCCACCTGAACAAATGCGCAACGAATGTCAGGAAGCCTGTCCAGGCCAAATCACACCCGAATTTTTGCGTGCGCAGATCGAAATTGGCACCAGGGTCTGCAAAAACATCGGTGAAGCACGTGAAGAACTGACTAATTTGCGTGGTTGCGTTGTCGACATTGCTGATCAATACGGGCTGGCACCGATCGCGGCTTCAACACACCCGTTTGCACACTGGCAGGCGCAAAAACAGACTGACAACCCTCGTTATGATGATCTCAATCGTGATATGCAGGCCTCCGCACGGCGCTTGCTGATTTGCGGCATGCATGTCCACGTGGGTCTGGATGACGATGAGTTGCGTGTGGACCTCATGAATCAGTTCACTTATTTTTTGCCGCATTTGCTGGCACTAAGCTGCTCTTCGCCGTTCTGGGAAGGGGATGATACCGGGCTGCAGTCCTACCGTTTGACAGTGTTTGATGGCATGCCGCGCACTCGTCTGCCGGAGACGTTTTCAAGCTATAGTGAGTATCAGCGGCACATCGATATCCTGATCAGTTCAGGCATTATCCAGGACGCAACAAAAATATGGTGGGATGTGCGCCCCAGCGCGCGCTATCCGACGCTGGAAATGCGGGTTACGGATGTATGCACTCGTGTCGATGATGCCCTGTGCGTGGCGGCATTGACAGTTTCCATTATGAGCATGTTGTATCGCCTGCGCTGCGAAAACAAGCGCTGGCGCCAGTATGCACATATGCTGATTCAGGAAAACCGCTGGCGTGCATTGCGTTACGGCGTCGAAAATGGCCTGGTTGACTTTGGGTGTGGCAAAGTTATTTCTTTTACGGATTTATTCGCTGAAATACTGGAGCTGGTCAGCGAGGACGCGCGCCGATTGGGTTGCCTCAAAGAAGTGATGCATGCCGTCAAGATCATTCAGATGGGCAATAGTGCAAGGCTGCAACGGCAAGTTTACTATGCGGCGTTAGACAACGGAAAGTCAAAGGAAGATGCGTTGCGTGACGTTGTTGATTTTTTGGTGGCTGAAACCCGTCGCAAGCCGTCCTCTGAATAGATGTGAGCCTGGTGCGGTGACAGATGATTGACGACCGGCGCATCAGCGTTGCGCCCATGATGAACTGGACCGATCGCCATTGCCGATATTTTCATCGCCTGCTGCACCCGCAGGCATGTTTATTTACGGAAATGATCCACGCGAATGCCGTGATCAATGGTGATCGTGATTATCTGCTGGGTTTCAATGATGCTGAACATCCGGTGGTTGTCCAGCTCGGCGGTAATCATCCGGCAACGCTTGCGCGTGCCGCGGTCATTTGTGCTGAACATGGCTACGACGAGATCAATCTCAATATCGGTTGTCCCAGCGAGCGCGTGCAAATCGGTGACTTTGGCGCATGTCTGATGGCGCAACCGCAATTGGTTGGTGAGTGCATCGCCGCAATGAAAGCTGCTGTAAACGTGCCGGTGTCGGTGAAAACACGTATCGGCATTGACGCGCATGATTCTTATGATTTCTTGCATACTTTTATTGCGGAGGTAGTTGCAGCGGGTGCAGATGTAATCGTAGTGCATGCGCGGATTGCTATCCTGTCCGGGCTTAGCCCGAAACAAAACCGCGAAGTGCCGCCTCTGAACTATTCAAGGGTGGCCCGGATTGTCGCTGAGTTTCCCGATGTTCCGGTGATTCTGAATGGCGGTATATGCGGTCTGGGTCAGATCAAAGAGGCGCTGGAGACTTATGTGGGCGTAATGCTCGGACGTGCTGCGTACCACAACCCCTGGTTGCTGGCCCAAATTGCCGCGCAGTGGCAGATTCAGAAGACACCACCAGATCGGGAGACTGCGGTCAGGCAGTTTATTCCCTATATGAGGCAACAGTGTGAAGCAGGAGTGCCGTTACACAAAATGACTCGCCATATACTTGGCTTGTATCAGGGGCAGCGCGGGGCCCGCGCCTGGCGACGCCACCTGAGCGAAAACAGCCATCGCTCAAAGGCTGATGTCAGTGTGGTGGAAGCTGCCATGTCGCTAGTGGACCACGGTTCTGTAATCACGTATAAGTAGCACTTCGTCAGCGCACGCGGGGAAGGAAAAAACAGATGTCAAAACCTGAAAAAGCACAAAAACAACGCAAACGGAAGGGTCTGCCACCCATGGCAGATGTTGCGGATCGACATCAGCTTTATGAAATGTCCGTGCAGAGTGTTGAGACTGAAGTAGAGTTTCTGGGCGATACCTACCGGTCCGTGCGTGGCCGTCCGGCAATCTCGTTGCGTGAAGATTTTTGTGGAACGGCTGCAGCAGCTTGCGAATGGATCAAAGTCAATCCGGAGCATACAGCGATCGGGATTGACATTGATGGTGAGGTGCTTGAATGGGGACTGAATCATCATATTGCAAAGCTTGACGACGCAGGGCGCGCGCGCTTGCGCATCGTCGAGGACGATGTTCTGCATGCAGAGGTCGAGCCGGTTGATATTTTAACGGCGTTTAATTTCAGTTACTGGATTTTTAAAACCCGCGATTCACTGCGTAACTACTTTGCTATCGCACGCGATGGGCTGAAAGATGATGGTCTGTTTTTTATCGACGCATTTGGTGGTTCCGAAGCACATGATGTAATGGAAGAAGAAACCGAACATGACGGTTTCACTTACATCTGGCAACAGGGAAGTTTTGATCCGATAACACACGATCTGAGTTGTTATATTCATTTTGAGTTTCCTGACGGTTCGCGTCTCAAACGCGCCTTTAGCTATCACTGGCGCCTATGGATGCTGCCCGAACTTCAGGAGTTGCTAACGGAGGCCGGGTTCTCCAACGTCACTGTATACTGGCAACAGGAAGATGACGATGATGATGAGGAAGAAGGCGATTTTGAACCCGCGACCCGCGGGGAGCCGGACCCGGCCTGGATAGCGTATATTGTCGCGGAAAAATAGTTTTGGTCGTCAGTGCCCTGGAAACGTGGTGAATGTATACCCCGCAACGTGTGCGGGCTATAATCTCGACACTGATACGCGGTAAAACACACCAATAAGCTGGGTCATGCAGGGCTTCATGGTAATGGAATGGTAAACCACGCAGAACTTGCAATATTGTTTGCTGATGTTGTTGGCAGCACCAAGCTCTACGAGCTAATGGGTGACGCCAAGGCACGCGTCACTGTGCAAAACTGTATAGACCTGATGACTCGTGCAACAGAGGAAAACTCGGGTAACGTCATCAAGACCATGGGTGACGAAGTTATGTGCACATTTCCAACGGTCGACAACGCGGTCGAGGCGGCCGCTCAGATGCAGCAAATGATCAGTGAAGATCTCAGTGTCGACGATGTACCGGTTGCGATTCGTGTAGGGTTTCATTTTGGCCCGGTGATGCTCGAGGATGACGATGTGTTTGGCGGGGCTGTGCATACCGCTAATCGAATGACCAGTCAGGCAAAAGCCGCGCAAATTATCACGACTGCAATTGCCGTCGGAAAAATGTCTTCTGACTGGCAGTCCTGGACACGGCAAATTGATCTGGCGACCGTAAAAGGTGTCAAGGATGAAATTGCGTTGTTTGAGGTGTTGTGGCAGCGGGAAGACAACACCCGCATGTTGCCAACCATAAACTGGAGTCAGGCAACTGATGTGCGTAATCAGCGGCTGCGCCTGACCTATCGGGGCCAGGAAGTAGTGGTTGACAATGTTCGTCCCTACGTCAGTATTGGCCGAGCGGAAGACAGCGATATCGTTGTCAAAGATACGTTAATTTCGCGATTGCATGCACGTATCGAATTTGTACGGGGAAAATTTGTCCTGTATGACGAAAGCACGAATGGAACGTGCGTAAAACAAGACTCCGGCGAAGAGCAATTTGTGCGGCGTGACAGCTTGCAAATCACGGGTGCTGGCTCTATCGGCCTGGGGCGTGTGCCACAGCCTAATTCACCGCAGGCAATACAATTCAATTATGAAGAATAGCGACGCAGGGGGATCGTCATCCTCCGGCATCGTCAGACAGTTTCCTGATTGCATGTTAACCGTCCTTTAACGATTTTATCAGGAGCTCTTCAATAGACCTCCGATAATCGCCACCAGCTTCTGTTCCTGCGCGCTATTTGAACGGGTCGGATGAAGAGGTTTGGCAAGAGGTCAGGAGTCAATTTCGTGCTTGCCGATGTCTTTATCTTCACCCGAGCCGACACCAACCCACGGACAACGTCCGATCTCATCGAAAATGACAGACAGATGCCGGTTCACAAACCGGCCAATGCTTGCACTACGGTGATTATTCTCAGGGCGCCCCGAACGAGACCGTGAAAAAATTATCGGACGGATTTCATAAAATGCGACCTGAAGGTGCGGTCGCAAGAAGAGGGAATGTTCGCCGCAAATCATTGCGCCTGAGAGAGAAGGGGGTATTACTTTTGCAGGTTCCAGATAAAAAAACGCCCCCACGGTTGTGGGGGCGTTTTCAGTTACGCGGTCAGCCTGTTGTTGCTAGGCGACTTTTCGGGTTCGCTTTTTGGCGGTTTTACGTACAGTCTTGCCCGCTTTAGTTGCCTTCTTTTTGGCGGTTTTTTTGGATCTTGAGACTTTTTTACCTGGCTGACGAGCCAGCTTGGTCGCTGTTTTGCGGGTGCGCTTGACAGCTTTTTCACTCTCTTTGCCAAATTCACCGGCAATGTCCACAACCCAGTCCCGCAGTTCAGCACCAGTGTCCGTGAACACCGCAATGACGTTGCGGGTATCGCGTGTTAAGCGCTCACGGGTTTTTGGCATCAGATCGACCTGATCGCTCCAGAGCAT
Source organism: Gammaproteobacteria bacterium (assembly GCA_013002925.1). GTDB lineage: Bacteria > Pseudomonadota > Gammaproteobacteria > Steroidobacterales > SZUA-146 > SZUA-146. The sequence goes on from JABDLQ010000274.1 coordinate 35,899, forward strand.
CTGAAAGCTGTCGGCATTTGCAGCTACGTCGAGGCGTTTCGCCACGCCGCGCAAACTGCCTTGTACCAGGCGGCTTTGCTCATTGAGCAAACGTGCCAGCATGTCGTGAGAAATTTTGTTTAATTTCAGACCTTTATTTGAAGCCTTAGCAACATCCTTCGTGCTTTTGGCAACCCAGTCTGAACTGGTTTCAGCCAGCTTGCGGCTGCGCTTTACGCTGGCAGTTGCCAGATTTACAGAACCGTCTACAACGGGTTGAACAATCTTTTCGATGACCGGATTCATGATGGCCTCCTGTGTGGTTAACAAAACACTAAATGTTGCATTGCACTATACGAGTTTTGTTGCACTGTGTCAATTATTTTAAGCCCGCAATTTAACGGGTGTGAAAACCTGTTTTTGAGATAAGCAAAATCCTTAGATACAACGATCAAATAGTCAGGGTTCACCGGATAATTGCTTCTGCCAAAACGTGCAAATCACCGAACTCTTGAAGTGTGATGACTCTCACAAGTAAAAGCCCATGGCCTCTTTACAATCCGAATATTGTTGAGTAACCGGTCACTTGGGGGCCAATTGCGGGTGCGATCAGGCGTTCGGCCTTCAGACAAAGTGCATCGGTATGTGGTTTTCCCTGGTTTATGTCGCATGACCAGACCATCTGATTATTGATCAGGCGCGCCAGAGGGATGTCCTGTAAGGGGCGTCGGTATTTAAGTATTCATGACAGATTTCCGTCAACAGCGAGTATGGTGGCAGCTGCTTTGCGCAGCCGGAATCCTGTGGAGTCGTGCTGACGCATTTGCTGAGGGCACAATCGCCGGTACCGACATCGCTAATACTGCCCGGATCGAGTACAGCGTCGGTGTCAATTCTGTCACCACGTCCTCAAACACCGCCGTAGTGACGGTTGCAGAGATTATCGACGTCGATGTCGTGTTACAAAGCGGCCAGGTACCCGTAGGCCCCGGTGAGACAAACCAGGGCCTCGTGTTCACGATTACCAATACCGGTAATGGTACTGAAACGTTTACGCTGATTGCGGACAGCACGCTGCCAGGTGATGATTTTGATCCGGTGTTGTCGTCACCGAACCCGATATTTTTTGACACCGATGGCAGCGGTGATTTCTCGGCTGCAGACGTCGCCTATCTTCCGGGAACGAATGATCCAGAATTGAGTCCGGACGAGCATATCACTGTAGTGGTCCTGAACGACATACCAGCCAGCGGTTTGGTTGACACCCAGACTGGCAGCACGCGCCTGCACGTTGAAGCACGCACAGGGGTGGGTGTGGCCGGCACAATTTTTGTCGGTGCCGGTGATGGGGGTGTGGATGCGATGGCGGGAGCCACGGAAGGCGATGGCGAAGACACCGGCGAGTACATGATCAAGACCATCGACCTGAATGTTTCAAAATCGGCCGGCATTAGCGATCCCTTTGGCAACGCTCTACCTGTGCCAGGTGCCGAAATTACCTATCGCATCGAAGTTTCGGTAACCGGTACCGGGGTGGCATCCGGTGTTGTGATGACAGATGTTATTCCTGCGCACACCACGTATGTGCCCGGGACTATCGAGCTTAATGGTACGCAGCTCACTGACGCACCTGATGCCGATGTCGGTGAGTTTAACGCCGGCACTGATCCAGCCGTTGCGGTGCAAATAGGCGATATTTCTGAAGCCGGCGGCCCACAGGTTGTCGAATTTAAAGTTGTAATCAATTGACCCGCAAGGGGGAGCACATGATGAAATCTATCCGCATGTTCATAACCGTCTCTGTAGCCATTGCAAGTGTCGCGGTTGGCGCCCAGCAAGCACCGGTTTCAATGACGACAGTTGCAGAGAAAGAGGAAGCCTATACCGACGGGCAGGGTATTGAACGCACCCGCCTGGTACCCGTGGCAACCGTTATTCCCGGTGATCGCATCGTCTACACGATTACTTTTGCAAACAAGGGAGAGGAAGTCGCAGATAACATCAATGTCGTCGATCCGATTCCTGAACAGATGCGCTTTATTGCGGGCTCGGCGTTTGGGCCGGGCACCAAAATCACTTTTTCCGCTGATGGCGGAAAGACGTTTGGACTGCCTGGTGACATTACGGTAGTTGATGACACAGGGCGCGTGCGATCTGCATCACCAGCGGATTACACCCATATCAGATGGAAATTTCTGAGCCCGCTGAAACCTGGAACACAAGCGTATGCGCAGTTTAAGGCAGAGCTGAAATAAGTTATCCCGGGCCTGCTGATGGCAGGTCTGGCTGTTTTTATTGAGGAGTGTATTGTGAAATTTTCACGCAAAAACCTGTACCCGCTGTTGCAGCTGCTGATTCCCGCGTTAGCATTGATTTATACGCAAGCCGGGCTGGCTGCCGGAACTGATCCGGGAGGTACAGCAGCGGGTACCAGCGTAGCCAACCAGGCGACACTGGACTATGAAATTGGTGGTATCCCACAAACCCAGGTGTTGAGTGACAATGACGGTAATCCCGCCAACGGCTCCAATGCAACGACCTTTGTCGTTGATCGCAAACTGGACGCACTGGTCAGCGAAAATGGCGCCACCTACAACAGTTCCACCACTGCCACAGTGGTACCCGGACTTTCCCAGGGAGGTGGCAGTACCGGGGCCGTGTTGTCATTTACGGTAACCAACGAGGGCAATGAGGTTCAGGACTTTAGCCTGTCGGCAGCGCCCACGGTGTTTGATCCTTTCAGCGGTACGGATAATTTTGATGCCACAAACGTCAATATTTTTGTTGATGGCAATGGTAATGGTACCTATGAACCGGCGATTGACACCGCAACTTACATTGACGAACTGGACTACTTTGGGAACGGCGCAGGTAATCCGAGCTCCACTGTAGTTTTTGTGGTCGCCGATATTCCGGCGGTACAGGTCAACGGTGACATTGCGGCCTATGTGCTGAATGCGCAGGTAGCTGAAGGCGGCACCGCTGCCACACAAGGCGCAGATATCACGACTGATGATTCCGCAGTGGCCGATGATCCTGCAGTTGTACAGGATGTGTTTGCAGATAGTGAAAACACCAACAATGCCGGAGATGGAATCAGCGATGGAATCGCTTCTATTGAAGATGCATACCTGATATCGTCGCCTACACTGACGATTGCGAAAAGTTCAGCGGTGATTAGTGATCCGTTTACATGCCCGGTTTTGCCATGTGCACCGGGTACGGATCCGAAGGCGATACCGGGAGCGGTCATTGAGTATACGATCGCCATTGTTAACGCTACAGGAGCAGCTGCCGCGACCAATGTCAGCGTGTCAGATGATCTGTCATCTGAAATCGTTGGTGGTGGGGGCACCGAAAGTATCGACTTTTTGCTGGGTCAATATGGTGGCGCTGGCGCCGACATAGAGTTGACTGTGAACAGTGGAGGAACCGTGGTAACCAATCTCGGTGCATCAGCGTTTGACGGTGACGCGGGTCAGTTTGTTGCCAACGTTGTGACAGTGACAGTCGCTAACCTGGCGGGTGGGGAGTCTGCAGAAGTCAGGTTCCGCGTGGAAATTCAGTAACGCGAGTAAGGATACGGGAATACGTATGTTGAGCCACCTGCTGATGGTATCCGGATTGCCCGGCGCGCTGCGCTGGCTGATGCGATGTGCTCAACAACGCAGGCAACGCAAGCGCACTGATTCCATAGTTGGCGGGGGTGCTTCGACACACTCCAGACGTGGAGCGCGACGCTGGTCAGCGCGCTTTACGGTTCTCCTGTTTTTACCCGTGTGCGGGATAACTGCAACCAGCGCCCAGACACTACCCGGGACACAGCTGCAGAATATTGCCGGGATCACCTGGCTGGCAGCCCCCGGAGGGGTGAGCAGCGTTACCAGTAATCCGGTCACTATTCGCACAGTATTGCCTGATTCAAGCGCTGCAGTAAGTTTCACCCGGCCCGCTCTCGTAAGCGGAACAGTTGATACCTTGTACGAAACAGCCTGTCAGGGTTCGGCGGGCACAGTTGCGTTACCTGATCCGACGTTGCTGGATGGCACCTCCTTGCCGACAGGGAGCAGCCTGCAATTTTCCACCAGTAATGTGTTTCACGCCGGCGAGCCCCTGTTTATCCGGCTTGAAGATGCTGATCAAAACCTTGACGGTCTGAGTATAGATTTCATCGATGTGACCGTGGAGTTTGAGGCGACCGGCGATGTCGAGTTTATCAAACTGGCGGAAACCGGAGAAAACTCAGGAGTATTCCTTGGGTATGTGCCGACAAGCATTACTGCTGCCATACGCAGCGATTGTGTGCTTCAGGTTGCAGTCAACGATCGCGCTACAGTGCGTTACACCGATCCCACTGATGGCGCGGATATTGCCGCAAACAGCGCGCTGGTCGATCCGCGCGGAGTCGTGTTTGACTCGGCAACTGGTCAACCTGTCGATGGCGTCACCATTACTCTGATCGATACGTTGACCGGGATGCCCGCGATCGTGCGTGGAGACGACGGCATCAGCAGCTACCCTGCGCAAGTGATTTCAGGTGGGAGCGCCACTGACGGGGCTGGAAATAATTATACTTTTGCACCTGGCGGCTATGTTTTTCCGCTGGTTGCCCCGGGTAGCTATCGGTTACAGGTAGATTCGCCGCCAGGATTCAGCTCACCATCACTGGTGTCAATTGCCGAGCTACAGCAATTGCCCGGTGCACCGTTTGCATTGGGAGCGGCCTCGTATGGTGCAGTGTTTGTGGTGACTCCAGGCCCGATCATTCATATCGATATCCCACTTGACACAGCATCCAGCGATTTGTTTTTGCAAAAATCAACCGTGACCACCGTGGCGGCGCCGGGAGATTTTGTGCAATACGAGTTGCGGCTGGACAATGCCAATCCGACCTCGAACGTTACTGCTGCCCGCATTCTGGATCAATTGCCCGCGGGGTTTCGCTATGTTCGTGGCTCCACCGTTATTGACGGCAACACCGCAGCCGATCCACAAATTGATACGGACGGACGTTCGCTGACATTTACCCTGGGTACGCTCGGCCCCACGCAGAGCCGACGTGTAAGCTATGTGACGGAAATTACTACTGCAACGAACGGTCAGCAAGCAACAAATACCGCCGTTGCCCAGGCCGGTGGTGCGGCGCAATCGAACATTGCGAGCACCACAATTACCCTGGCGGAAGATTTGTTCGCGAGCCGCAGCATACTGATTGGGCGAATTATCGAGGGCAGTTGCGACAACGATGTCAGTAACGACACTGTTGGTCTTGCCAACGCCCGCGTGTATATGGAGGACGGCCGTTACGCGATTACCGATGAGGGTGGACGTTTTCATTTCGAAGGAATCCAGCCTGGTGCGCACGTAGTGCAACTTGATGTAGACAGCCTGCCGCGTGACTACGAAGTAATGCCCTGCCAGGAGAACTCGCGGTTTGCAGGCCGTTCATTTTCGCAGTTCGTCGATTTGCGTCCCGGCGCGCTGTGGCGCGCAGATTTTTATGTGCAGAAAACCCCGCCCAAGACCGGTGACGTAAGCATTGAGCTGTCCAGTGTGCCCAATGGGGACCGGGTTGAGTACGCGCTGGAGATAACGGGTGCGGGTTCTGTTGGTCTCGAAGATATCCGCAGCATGGTGTTGCTGCCCGACGGGTCAAATTATCTTGCCGGCAGCGCCACCCTCGACGCGCAACCGGTTGTTGATCCTGAAGTTGAAGGTGCGGTGCTCGCCTGGAACCTGGGGGCGCGCAGCGGTGACTGGCACCATGTTCTACGCTTCTCCACGCAAATAAATTCTCATGGCAGCCGTGAGCATCTGACCAAAGCAATGGCGCTGTTCACTACACCGGCCAAAAAACAACAGCGCACGCCGTTGGCTGAAAACCTGTTCGTGTTTGTGCCGCCGGCGTATGAACGCATGGAGTGGGTGCTGGAGCCACGGTTTGGTGTGCGCAACGCGCAGTTAACTGATACAGATCGACAAGACATCAAAATGCTGGTGTCACGCATCGATCTTACTCGTGACATTCGGGTGCGTGCTGTAGGACATACTGATAATGTACGCATCGCCCCGGAAAATCGCAGGGAGTATGCGAACAACTACGAGCTGTCGCTGGATCGTGCGCGCACGGTAGCAAACTATCTGCGTGATCTGTTGAAGTTGACACCCAGCCAGATAACGGTCGAAGGCAAAGGGCCGGACATGCCGGTGGCAAGTAACACGACGCGGGATGGGCGTGCACGCAATCGCCGCGTTGAGCTGACCATTTGGGCGGAACGGCAACAAATCGGCTTGCAACAAATTTCCGCAGAGCAAAGTCGCCTGAACAGTGGCGCGCAAAAGGCAACCGTAACGGGCTCGTTAACAGCGGATGAAATGCAGGATACGGCAGTTCCACAAAGCGACGACGATCTGTACCTCGATACTGCATGGGCAGATCGCCTTTCACCTGGCATTGAGCTGCTGCTGCCACGTGAAGGATTTAACCCGGCGATACCGAGCCTCAAAATTGCTGTCAAGCATGCTCCGCAGCACAAAGTCAGCGTTTCGATAAACGGTGAGCCTGTCAGCGGCATACATTTTGATGGCGTGACGCGTAAGCAGGATAAATCTGTGATTATCAGTCGCTGGCGTGGCACTAACATCGTGCCCGGTGATAATCAGCTTGAGATCGAGGTGCGTGATCGCGATGGCGCGGTTGCTCAACGCATCGTGCGTAACGTTCACTACAGCGGCGGGCCGGTGCGGGCGCGATTCAATCAGAGCAGCTCGAAACTGGTCGCAGATGGCAGAAGCCGGCCGCTCATTGTACTGGATATGTTTGATCGCGAGGGTTACCCGGCCAGACCAGCTGCGGTCGGAGTTTATCATGTCGCTCCTCCGTATCGTTCCCAGTGGGAGGTTGATGCTGCGCGCGAAAACCAATTGATCAGTGTGGGTGACCGTGATCCGGTTTACTCCCTCAATGAGCAAGGGCAGGCAGTGATAGAACTGGAGCCGACCAGTCGCGCCGGGGAGGTGGTGTTAAACCTGAGTTTTGAAAACAATCGGGAACAGGAAGTTCGTGTCTGGCTGGCCCCGGCTGCGCGTG
>JABDLQ010000280.1 GCA_013002925.1 Gammaproteobacteria bacterium
TTGGTCCTGAGCACAAGACGGTGGAGATTCAGATCCGCACGCACGAGATGCATCAGCATGCAGAACTCGGTGTCGCGGCCCACTGGAGCTACAAGGAAGGCACCGCAGCAAATCCAAGCTACCACAAGAAAATCAACTGGCTACGGTCTATTCTTGAGCCTATCGATGAGGAAAAAAAGCCATCCGACAGTGACTTTATCGAGCGCTTCAAATCCGAGATTTTTGAAGACCGCGTCTATGCGATGACCCCTGAAGGTGATGTCATTGATTTACCGTACGGCGCGACACCCCTGGATTTTGCCTATTACGTCCATACCAATCTGGGTCACTGCTGCAAAGGGGCAAAAATCAACGGACGCATCGCGCCACTGACCCATCAACTGAACAACGGCGATGTGGTCGAAGTCATCCGCAGCAAAAACCCTAAACCCAGTCGCGATTGGTTGATACCGCAACTGGGGTATCTCGCCTCGACCCGCGCGCGTGCCAAGGTGCGCGTGTGGTTCCGCCGCCAGGATCAGGAGCACATCGTTGCGCAGGGACAGGCACTGCTGGAAAAAGAGCTTAAGCGACTGGGGGTAGAGCATCCACATGTCACCGAAATTGCCAGGGAACTGCATCTGGATGGTGCCACCGGTTTGTATGCGGCGCTGGGCAACGGCGATATGACCATCAATGATGTGGCTCGCGCTTTGCAAAAACTCACTACTCCAAAGATTAACAAAACGGCATTACCCGTCTCGCGCGAACAGTTCAGACCTGGCGCCGGCCAGGATGTACGGATTGCCGGTGTCGGCGATCTGTTAACCGTGATGGGCCAGTGTTGTAAACCGGTGCCGCCGGACGACATTTCCGGTTACATCACGCAGGGCCGTGGTGTGACGATTCATCGCAAGGACTGTGGCAATGTGCTGCGGCTCAATACCACCCACCCTGAGCGAATACTCGAAGTGTCCTGGACGGCTGAGCGCCCGGATAAATATCCGGTGGATATCCTGATTGAGGCCTACGACCGCGGTGGATTGCTCAAGGACATCACGGCGATGCTGGCAACTGAACGTGTCAACATCGTCGGTGTCAATCTCAAAAATGACGATGCCAGCATGGTGATCAAAATCGACATGACCCTCGAAATTTCGGGCCTGGATGAACTCAGCCGCATTTTGCACAAACTACGCAACCTGAATAATGTGTTTAGTGTCATGCGGCAGTAATCAGGGAACAGCTGACTTTATCAGATTTCAGACAAAGTTAGCCGGCAGGCCGGTAAACGCGAATTTCCAACCATTCTGCCGGCAGCGAGCAGAACCCCGCCAGGACTCCGTAATTAAATTCAGGTTCCATAAAGAAAATCAGGAAGCCACACTGGGGACTGGCGAGGTGCTGGCTAACGCAAAAAACGATAAGCCCGGACAGGAATCCAGGATCTCAGGTGGGCGCGGTTTGAGCCGCGATGAAGACCTTATACACCAGCAACTCGCGGCCAAAGCCGCTTGAATGGTAACGGGCGCCTGATATCAGAAAGGTGGAAGGTGCCGGGGCTGGCGTGCCGGACACGATCAGTGATCCTTACCTGCTCCTGTAACTGGCGTACCCGAAGTGATCGATGAGCGATACTTGATCTTGTGGCTGGCGTACCTTAAGTGATCAATGATCGATACTCAATCCCGTGGCTGGCAATAAACCGCGGTCGCTCATTAGCGATTGATCCCGTGGATCGCGCGTTTGTCGACGGCCAGTGCCGCTTCATGCAGGACCTCAGACAGTGACGGATGGGCATGTATGGTGCGCTGAATGTCTTCAGCGCTTGCCGAAAACTCCATCGCAAGCACGGCTTCACCAATTAACTCACCGGCCATTGGTCCAACGATGTGCACACCGAGCACCTGATCGTCTTCGGTGGATGCCAATATTTTTGCCATGCCGGTCGCTTGCTCCAATGCTTTGGCGCGTCCATTGGCGCCAAAACCAAATGTGCCCGCTTTATAGGGTGTACCGGCATCTTTCAGTTCTTCTTCGGTTTTGCCGACCCACGCGATTTCAGGCGCTGTGTAAATCACCGATGGAATGACATCGTAATTCATATGTGCGTATTTCCCGGCCATCCGATCGGCAACGGCAACCCCCTCTTCGGAGCCCTTGTGTGCGAGCATGGGACCACGCACCACATCGCCAATGGCCCAGACATTCGGGACGCCGGTGCGACATTCGTGATCCACAACGATGAAACCGCGCTCGTCAATGCGCACGCCGGTATCACCGGCCAATAAATCTTCCGTGTTGGGCCGCCGGCCAACGGCCACGATTACTTTATCAACTTCCAGTGAACCGCCACCGTTTTTGTCGTCATACGCAAGCGTGACGCCACCGTCATTCCGGGTGGCGGATTTCACCATCGTGCCAAGCCGGATATCGAGCCCCTGACGTTTGAACTGGCGTTGGGCATCTTTGGCAATCTGGCGGTCTGCCATGAACAGAAAATCGTCCATCGCTTCGAGGATGGTCACTTCTGCACCCAGGCGCTGCCAGACACTGCCTAATTCGAGCCCGATGACACCACCCCCGATGACTCCCAGTCGTTTTGGCGTGGCGTCAAACTCGAGGGCATCCCAGGAGTCGACGATCTGCTCCCGATCAAACGGCATGGCTTTCAATTCGATGGGGGTCGAACCCGACGCCAGTACAATGTGAGTACACTCTAACGTTTCAGCGTCACCCTCGATTGGCGTAAACTCCACTTTGCCCGGTGCCAGCATGCGTCCACGGCCGAACAGGCCGGTGACTTTGTTGGCTTTGAACAACTGCACAATGCCACCGGTAAACTGCTTGACGATGGCATTTTTGCGCTTCTGCATGGCAGCGATATCAATCTGTGGCTGTGAAACGCTGATGCCATGCTCAGCAAATTCATGACCGGCGCGATGGAACAACTCTGACGATTCCAGAAGTGCTTTGGAAGGAATACAACCAGCATTGAGACAGGTGCCGCCAAACGCTGACGAACCGTCAAAGTTTTTCCAGCTGTCAATACATGCAACGGTCAAACCGTTTTGCGCCGCCCGAATCGCCGCCACATAACCGGCAGGCCCTGCACCAATCACCACCACATCATACGTTTGCGTCATGCCTATTCCTTAAAACTGTTGCCCGATATTTACGAGGTATCAAATCTGTAACAAGATTCGTGCCGGATCTTCCAGCGCCTGCTTGATCGCCACTAGGAATTGCACGGCGTCGGCGCCGTCGATGATACGGTGATCATATGTCAGCGCCAGATACATCATCGGCCGGATTTCGACCTGGCCGTTGACGGCCATCGGCCGGTCCATGATCGCGTGCATTCCCAGTATCGCGCTTTGCGGCATGTTGAGAATGGGCGTCGACATCATGGACCCGAACACGCCGCCGTTGGTGATACTGAACGTGCCACCGGTGAGCTCTTCAAGCGTGATCTTGCCATCGCGTGCCTTGGCGGCAAAGTTTCGAATTCCCTGCTCAATATCTGATAGTGTCATGTTTTCAACATTTCGCAGCACCGGCACCACCAGGCCACGCTCTGTTGATACCGCGATGCCGACGTCATAATAATCGTGATAAATCACGTCCTTGTCTTCCATCGAGGCGTTGACCACCGGAAACTTCTTCAGGGCGTGTACCGCAGCGGCCACAAAAAAGGACATGAACCCGAGTTTTACACCGTGTTCGTTCTGAAACGTCTCCTTGTATTTGGCACGCAACGCTTTGACCGCTGTAAGATCCACTTCGTTAAAGGATGTCAGCATCGCTGCGGTTGACTGCGCTTCCACCATGCGTTCGGCGATGCGCCCACGCATGCGGGTCATCGGTACACGCCGTTCATTACGGCTACCCGGCACAGGCGCCGTGTCCTGTGCTGCGGCAGAGTCACTGACATGTGCCAGCACATCACCTTTGGTCAGGCGGCCATCTTTGCCCGAGCCCTTGATGCTCCCGGCATCCACCTGGTTTTCCTGTACGACGCGTCGCACCGCCGGACTGAGCTTGTCAGCATCGCTATCTGCGGCATGCGATTTGTCATCGGCACCACCACCATCCGCGTCACTTTGCTTACCCCCATCGTCATCACCCGGTAACAGTAGCTCGCCATCTGCCTGCGCCGCATCCGGCGTTTTGCTGTCGGCGACTTCCCCCTGTTCAATAATGGCAAGTACTTCACCCGCGGTAACTGTCGTGCCGTCTTCGATTTTGATTTCACTGATGACTCCGGAGACCGGGGCCGGAACTTCCAGCACCACTTTATCGGTTTCCAGATCCACCAGGTTCTCATCGCGCCGGACGGAGTCGCCAGCTTGCTTGTGCCAGCCCACCAGGGTGGCATCTGCGACAGACTCGGGTAACTGTGGAACTTTGACTTCAACGCTCATTCTGTGTCCTTTTGCAAAGAAATTCCCAATGCTGCAGCCACCAGGCCCTGCTGCTGCTGAATATGGATTCGATAATAACCGGATGCGGGAGCGGCTGAGCCAGCACGCCCGGAATAATACAGCCGCATTGATCTACCTAACGGCTCCTGCATGCGATGACGAATCTGGTACCAGGCACCCTGATTCTGTGGCTCCTCCTGGCACCAGACGACTTCTTTTGCCTGCGGATAAAAATCAAGTTCTTTGGCGTAGTAGTCGGCCGGAAACGGGTAAAGCTGTTCAATACGCACAATCGCTACGTTGTCGACTTCATGCTCGCGGCGCATCTTGTCCAGATCATAATAAACTTTACCACTGCAAAAAATAACGCGTGTGACTTTGGCAGGATCGGGCTTGCGGTTATCGGCGATGATCAGCTGAAAGCCGCCAGCCTCCAGCAATTTGAGATCTGAAACTGACTCTTTGTGCCGTAGCAGGCTCTTGGGAGTCATCACAATGAGCGGTTTGCGCAGGTCCCGCAACATCTGCCGGCGTAGCATGTGGAACATTTGCGCCGGTGTCGATGGCACGCACACCTGCATGTTCCACTCGGCACACAATTGCAGGTACCTCTCCAGACGTGCCGAAGAATGCTCGGGACCCTGCCCTTCGTAGCCGTGCGGCAGAAGCATTACGAGGCGATTTTGCTCTTTCCATTTATCTTCGGAAGACGAAATGTATTGATCAATTATCACCTGTGCCCCGTTTGAAAAATCACCGAATTGTGCTTCCCACATGACAAGCGAATTTTTGGCAATATTGGCGTAGCCGTATTCAAAACCTAATACGCCGGATTCCGAAAGGGAACTGTCAAAAACATTAAATCTGGCTTCGGGCGTGTCCGGGTTGCGTAGCTCGGCAAGCGGACACCAGACCGCACCATTTTGCGTGTCGTACATCAACGCATGACGATGCGAGAATGTGCCGCGTCCCGAATCCTGTCCGCTCAAGCGAATATCAATTCCGTCCAAAACAAGCGAACCGAACGCGATCGCCTCGGCAAAGCCCCAATCCATAAGGCTTTCGCCCGAACCCATTTTGGCACGGCGCTCGAGTTGTCCGACCATTTTCGGATTGATGTTAAAGCCTTCCGGCACGAGCGAGATTTTATTTGTAACCTGTTCGAGAGTTTCTTCGGTGATTGGCGTTTCCAAAACTTCCGAACCGTCTTCCTCTTGTGTCGGCGGAGCGAGTTCGGAAATTTTCTTTTTGTCCACCGCAATTTCTTTCGCAGTTTTTAATATCTCTTCATATTTCGCAACAACCTTGTCGGTCATTTCTTTCAAGTCTTCCTCGGTGATAATACCGCTGCGAATCAGTTCCTGTGCATAGACGTGGCGGACGCCCGGATGTGCTTTAACCCTCTGATACATAAGCGGTTGCGTGTAGCTCGGCTCATCGCCTTCGTTGTGTCCGAGTTTGCGGAATCCGACGAGATCGAGTGCAACGT
>JABDLQ010000218.1 GCA_013002925.1 Gammaproteobacteria bacterium
CAATCGCGGGACTACCGGTGCGGTTGTATTACGCCAGCCATTTGGCGGCATGGGCAAATCAGCGTTTGGTCCCGGGATCAAGGCAGGCGGTACCAACTATGTGGCGCAGTTAATGCAGTTCGAGTCCTCCGAACCGGTGCTTGAAGACGTTGCGATTGTCAATCCGCGGCTGGCAGCCCTGCATGACGACTTGACAGGCAACGATAAATTTATCACCTCCCGCATCGACGCGAGTGAGCGCGCCAGAATCTGTACGGCTATTCGTAGCTATGATCAAGCCAGTGTCACGGAGTTTGGCAAAAAACACGATGCATGCCGGCTGATTGGGCAGGATAACTTTCGACGTTATTTGCCCGTGAAGGATGTGCGTATTCGCATCCATCCGGCCGATAGTGCTTTTGATGTTTTTGCACGTGCCGCTGCGGCCATGGCTGTTGGCAGTCGTGCCACGATCAGCTATGTACCAGGATGTGCGATGCCGGTTTTGGACGTGCTGGAATATGTCACCGATGCGTGGGGTGCGCGCATCGAGTTTGTCGAAGAATCCGACGATACGCTGGTCCAGGTTATTCGTGCTCGCCAGACTGATCGCGTGCGTTTCGCGAAGGACAGCGCCATACCCTCTAAAGTTTATCGGGCCATTGATGAAACCGGCATATACATTGCACGCGCTCCAGTATTGCCTCACGGCAGAGTGGAGTTGCTATGGTATGTGCGAGAGCAAAGCATCAGCTCGGATTATCATCGCTACGGTACGCTCGCTTTTCGCGCTGACGAAGAACGTTCACCTACACTCTAATGCAGCCTCGGGCAGATCAGGCAATCGTCAGACCTTCCGGTAAATTCATTGGCACGGGATGCACGTAAAGGCGCGGTGAATCGGTTGGTTTCAATCAGAGCTGATTCCTCCCGGCCAACACAACATCATCTGCAACCCGTGTGTCAGACTGCACTATGTCAAGCGACTTTTTGCCATAAGCGCCAGTCAACAAAACGAGCGTGTCAGGATAGTTTACGCGATAACAATAATCGTGCTGCCTGAAAAACGCCAAGCTGATGTAAAGCCGTACAATTATACTTTTGGCATGAATCGTGCATTTATTTATGCATATTAAAGAGCGAAGCAACACGGCTAAAAATTATAATAAGAGGGGAAAAAAGAAGGGTGTGGTAACCGGGCGCAGAACATCGAGAAGAGGGGAAAAAAGAAGGCGCTAAAGGTGGGGGACGCAGCAGGGGACAAAACAGGCGGGTGGATTCAGTGAAATCCACCCGCCTTTGTTTTTGGCGTGCATGTGCAAGTCAGTAATCGCGCCTCATAGTAAGACTGAACCAGTGCCAGGCTGTACCCGCATCGCCTTTCGTTATTGCAAAAAAAGCAGATATTCATGCCTGCGACGGTATCCTGGTTGATCAGCAAGGCACCTGAATCCGTAAGGCCGCCGAATCATTCCTTCCTCAGGCTCCATTACAATTTCAGTTTATGTTTCCTTACAGGTGAAATCCGTGCGTAAAAACTCCAGGACAAATTGATTGGCAGTTTCGGCGCGTTTCTCGGTTCTTGCGGCAAAGCGATTGAGTCGTGCAACAAACTCGCTGATGGTCAACTCCGGTGGCACACAATATCCGACGGTGCGGTTGCTTCCGAACCTGTTGTCTTTATTGCCGAGTCGGGTTTGCTGCGCGCGCTCCATGAATTTTGATGATTTTTTTTCGGGGCTGGTCTGGCCGGCAGTGCCCATCGCGTACGCGCCGCCCATGTAGCCTTGCAGGTAACTGCGACAGCGCGCGGTGTCGAGTGAAGCCGGATCGCGTTCGTGATTGGCGCACCGCGATAGAAGGTCGGTCGTGCTCAGCGGTTCTACAGCCGATGCTGCTGATGTCAGGCTGACGAGGAACAGAAAGGTTAGCAAGTGAGCGAGTTTCATGCGGAAGTCTCCTTAGTCGATGCGCGTAAAATAAGGTAGCCAATAACGGCACTGAGCCCTGAGCCAATCAGAATACCTAGTCGGTCAATGCGTGCATATCCCGAGCCGCCCTCGGCAAATGCCAGTCCGCCTACGAACAGGCTCATGGTAAAGCCGACGCCACACAATACTGCGACCCCGAACAATTGCAACCAGGTCACATCTTTGGGCAGACGCGCAATACCCGCTAGGACTGCCAACCCAACGCACGCCATGATGCCCACGGGTTTACCAATGAGCAAGCCAAGTGCGATGCCCATTGGTACTGGATCAAGCAGTCGCGACAGGTTAAGTCCGTCAAATGAAACTCCTGCGTTCACCAGCGCAAACATAGGGAGAATCAAGAACGCTATCCATGGGTGAAGTTCCTCTATCATCGCCTTAGCCGGAGACCGGGAACGGCCTGATGGTTTTTCCGTTGAAATAAACAATGCCGTTACGACACCGGCCAGAGTGGCATGCACACCGGATTTAAGAACGCACACCCAAAGTATCATGCCGAGCACAACGAATGGAAAGGGTTTTTGACCACCCATCAGTTTCAGTAGCCCCATCAGGACGATAACAACGGTGGCTGCGCCCATTGAGGTGCTGGATAAGCCGGACGTATAAAATAGTGCAATAATCAGGATCGCAATCAGGTCGTCCAGAATCGCCAGCGTCATAAGAAATACTTTTAGCGCCACTGGCACGCGTGAACCAACGGTGGCGAGCACCCCAAGGGCGAAGGCGATGTCGGTTGCCGTTGGCACTGCCCAGCCCTTCAGGTCTGCGGGATCGTGCCAGTTCATCGTGGCGTAAATTGCCGCCGGGACAGCAACGCCCCCGATTGCGCCTATCAGTGGTAACACCAGTTGTGAGCGGTCGGACAAATGCCCGTGAAGCACCTCGTATTTGATTTCCAGACCGACTACGAAGAAGAAGATTGCCATCCAGCCATCGTTGATCCACAGAAACAGCGGCTTTTCGATATTCAGTGCATCAACCCTGACCTGGCCTGAAATGTTCAGAAAAGCAATGTACAGTTCCGAGAACGCAGAATTCTTGACCGCCATGGCCACCAGAGTCGCTCCGATGAGCATCAGTCCGCCTGAGCTCTCAAGATGAATAAAACGCTCGATGCTGCGGCTAAACCGATCAATCGGTGTCGGTTCTTGAGTCATGGTCGCAGATTACCGCAAAACGGGGGGGTGCTCAGCATTTTTTGGCCCTGACTTGCCAAGAGATATCTGATTATCCGCAAAGCCGAAGCGGTTTAACAGTGGGCAAGCAGGCAATTGCTTCGAATTAACCTGGGTTTCAGGATGCAGGGCAGGACTGTCATACACAACGACGTGCCTGGCACTTACCTGACCTGGACGTCTAAAGGCGCGTGGTTGTGACCGAGGAGGCTGCAACAGAAGGAAATTGGTCGCCAGTGCAGGCATCTGCACTATTAGATTCTACGGCCAGTCGGAACCGGTGCCTTCTGTCAGGGTCAGTTCGGTGTTGACGTTAATGTCCCGCCAGATTTCACGATGACCGAGTGGCCAGATGACCCCGATGCCAGTGATCTTATGATTCTTGCCAAGCCCGAAGTGTACCCGGATGTCGCTTGCGCTCAGGTAACTGCCTTCAGAGCGCGCCCGGCGATATAGAGGTGACAGACCGTCTCGCAGCAATGCCACCGTGGCGCCCGCGCCGTCGCGGTTTGATTGAGTGCCGACAAGTTTTACCCGTAGCCAGTCGTGGTGCCCAACCCCATTATTGAGCAGCAGACGAACCGGACCATTGTTGTTTGTTACGACGATGTCAATATCTCCATCATTGTCAATGTCGCCAAAAGCTGCACCGCGACTGACTTCCAGGGCATTGATGATCGGGCCGGCGCTACGGCTGATGTCAACAAAGCGGTTGCCCGTATCATTGCGAAACAGTTGATTGCGTTGTTCAAACGGGTAATCTGATATTCCTACCCGCGACTCTTCGAGTTTGACGTTGCCGTTCGCCACAAACAGGTCAAGGTCTGAATCGTTGTCGTAATCAAACCACTGTGAGCCAAAACCTGTAAAAGACAGGCTGCTGCTGCCAAGCTGTGCGCTGTTGGTGGCATCAAAAAAATTCGCATTCCCATCGTTGACATACAGGGTGTTTGACTCACGCACCAGGTGTGTCATGAATAAATCTTCGTCACCGTCGCCGTCAAAGTCACCGGCGGTGACGCCCATGCTGGCTTCCGGTGACCCCACGGTGTTGAGCCCCGTGCCGGCCATGATCGCGATCTCCTCAAAGCGCTGGCCGCCGCGATTCATCCACATAAAGTTTGCGGCGCCGTCGTTTGCAACATAGGCGTCTGTGTAGCCATCCGCATCAAAATCAGCCCACACCAGGCCGAGACCCGGGCCGGACTTTGCAGCAATGCCGGTGTTGACACTGACATCCGTGAAGCGGTATTCGCCGTCATTGCGGAACAAGCGGTCGCGAGTGGGTGGATACACCTGTGGTCCGCAGTAATCGCGGCGGCCGCCAGGACTGGTGCAAACCGTGTTGCGCACCTGGTCAAACTCCACGTAGTTGACCACCCACAAATCAAGATCACCATCCCGGTCATAGTCACTGAAACCTGCGGCTGTACTCCATGAGGCGTCATCCACACCAGCGCCACTGGTGATGTCCGTGAACGTACCGCCGTCATTGCGATACAGGCGATTCGAACCATACGCCGTGATATACAAATCCGGATCACCATCGTTGTCGATGTCGCCAGTGGCAGCACCCATGGCGTAACCGTCAAGACCAAGGCCGCTGTCAGCGGTGACGTCAGTAAAAGACAGGTCTCCGTCTTTCGTGAGGTCATTGCGAAACAAACGGCTGCCAGGCCAGTGGGTTGGTGGTGGCGGAAACAGCGAGTCATTCACAGCTTGCGTGGCGTCGAGCATGGTGCCCTGAAGAAGGTAAACATCGAGGTCGCCATCGCTATCGTAATCCAGTAGCGCAACGCCCGATCCCATGACTTCCGGCATGTAAAAGTCACCGGTGGCGCCGATGAAATGTGAAAATATTAGCCCGGCATCCTCCGCACCGTCATGGAATAACGGTGGGCTGACCGGTGGTGATGCAGTGATGGCAGGTGATGGTGATGGGGTTGCCGGGGGCTGCGTGTCCTCCGGTGCGCAGCCTGCAGCTATTATTACCGCGCAACATAAAATTCTCACCGGGATCATTGCCGGGCTTCCGAAGTCGTTGCGAGATCGAGACGCAGCAACATGCCGGAAGCCAGATTAACAATCCGCTGATCCTGAAATTTTTGGGCGGCATCGCGTGCCTCTGTTGCTGCAGTTGCCGCTCGCTTGATCTGATCATCCTCTTCATAAGCCCTGGCAAGATCCATCAGAATGCCGGGCGCAGACGGATCCCGGGCCGAGCGTACCCGTTCCAGGCGTTTGATGGCCTCTGGTGCATCGCCCGCTGCAAGCAGCAAGCGACCCAGTAACCAATTCGCCTGACGGTGCCACGGATCAATCGCGAGCGCCTTGCGGTAGTCCATTTCAGCCTGCGTTGAGCGCCTGCGTAATTCATTGATCAGGCCGATTTGGGTATGGGCATCTGCTTTTTTTGGGTCGATTTCCAGACAACGCCGGAAGGCGCGCTCGGCTTCAGTCCAGCGTTCCTCGGCAAGCCTCGCAATTCCCGTGTTGTAGAACAGGCTGGGGTGGCGGGGATCGAGTTGTCGGGCAATGTCGAGTTGTGCGTCGGCCTTATCAAACTGTTTGCGCGTCGCGTACAAGCCGACTAACGTGATGTGTGCCGCGAAACTGTCGGGATTGGTCTCCAGCGCTCGGTTCAGCAGAGCTTCGGCATTATCATTGTCGCCGCGACGGGCAAACTCTTTGGCGCGTTTGATCAGTGCCGTCTCGCTGATATTTAATCTCCCCATTTCCGCGAACACCGGGTCTGCGCTATTGGCCGTCGAATTTTTGTGTTGCTCATAGAGGGCCGCATGGTGAGCCGCAGACGTCTGGTCGCCGAGTTGACGATAAGACTGGGCGAGTCCGTAGTGAAGCGCGCCGAAGTCCCCGGAAATTTCGTAAACGATTTTGAAGGCCGTGATTGCCTTCGCCGGCTGACCCGTGCGGTTTTCCAGCTGACCTGACAAAAAATAGGCCTCGGCGCGATCGGGAAACCTGGTGATCAGCCTGTCAAGTTCCTCGCGGCACTCGTCGAGACGCCCCATATCCAGTAATAGCTCGGCAACTTTGATGTGACCGCGCACATAGCCCGGCCTCAGTGTCAGTGCAGCACGCAAAGT
>JABDLQ010000376.1 GCA_013002925.1 Gammaproteobacteria bacterium
TCCGTTGGATCACGGGCAACATCGGCATAATGTCGCGCCAGATAATCGAGTTCTGCGTCTGACAGCGCCAGCCCAAGATCTGCATTGGCCGCTTCGAGTGCGGCGCGACCATGGGTTCCCAACGTGACATGACCCAGGGCCGCCGGAGCGGCTGCGGCAAACAAATCACGTGCGCTGACATCGGCAAAGATCACCGTTTCGGTCATGCGGTCATACAACTGTGCGGCCACTACCGGTATCACATCTGTTGCCAGCGGCCCCTCGCTATCCAGCACATACTCGATGCCGCGCTCCAACCTGCGCACCTCGTGCAGTCCACAGTTATGCGCAATATCGGTTGCCTTGCTGGACCACGGTGAAATCGTGCCCAGGCGTGGCAGTACCGTAAACGTCGGGCCGTCCGTCCATGGCGGGACAGTCTCAACCGGACCATAAGACAACAGTCGCTCGAGCACATGTTGCCTGTCAGCTGTCATGGCTCCGTCAATCTCAGCAAAATGTACAAACCGCGCCCGCACAGCCACGATCTGCTCTGCAATCTGACGGATGCGTGCCAGCGCACGTTCCAGGCGAAACCCGGACAGTGCCTGTGCGCCTGTTAGACGCAGCACGGTAAGATTCCTGTCCTGGTGACGGCGCAGCTATTTTTCTTCATCAGGCATCAACCTTCAGGCGCATATCGCACCATGGCGCACCCTGTTGCTGATCCGCGATGTGAATTGTTGTATCGGCCGCAGGGACCGCTTCTTGCAAAGCGGTATGTGCAAGATCTGCGGTGTTGTTTTTTTCGCTGATATGTACGCCCATCAACAGGCGCAGACGGTTGTGATCCACGCGGGCTACCAAGGATGCTGCCTGCTGATTGTTCAGATGACCATAATCACCCCCTACGCGCTGTTTGAGCGACCACGGGTAGGGCCCACTCTGTAACATCGCGCGATCATGGTTACATTCGACCACCAATGCATCACAGTACCGATAATGTTCTTCGATATGGGGTGTTATGTGACCGACATCGGTCAGTACGCCCAGTCGCAAACCATTGGCATTGAACACGTATTGACACGGCTCTTTGGCATCATGCGGCACGGCTACCGGCTGCACTGTAATATCGCCAATGGCGAATCCGGCCTGACAGTGTACGGTTTGAACATCAGGAAGAACGCCTGTTTTGTTGGTCGCATGGGTGCCCGGCGTCATCCAGACCGGTGTTCCGTATTTACGCGCAAAACCGCCAACACCGGAAATGTGATCCGAGTGTTCGTGAGTAACCAAAATTGCTGTAATGTCGTCGGGATCCAGCCCCAGACGCTGCAGGCGCCGTGCCGTCTCTTTGATCGAAAAGCCGCAATCCAGCATGAGCCGTGTGCTGCCAGATTCGATGACCGCACAATTTCCCCGACTGCCGCTGCCCAGGTATGCAAAACGCATGCGCTCAGATGCTCACCGGCAAGATGCTGCCGTCAGCCACCGGACTCACCACCTGGTGTATACACCGGTATGGGTAGCTGTGAAACATTATCACCAGTGTTTTTGGTGATCTTGCTCACCCCTTGTTTGTCAACTTCATCAATGCGCAAAATCGCGTGCATCGGCACATAGCTGCGCGTTACATTTTCAAATTCTGCCTTGATCTTTTCTTCCGCGGGATCAACCACTACCTGCGAACGCGCCCCGAACACCAGTTCCTCGATCTCGACAAATCCCAGCATTGACCCGTGAGATACTTTACGCGCATAGATTTCATACACCTTTCCCTGCGATGCAAATGCGACCCGATACAGTTTTTTTTTCGCCATGTTACGTGTGCCCTACGGTGCAGTCTCACGTGCGCCCGCACGTGCAATAAAATCAACAACAGCCACTGAAATATTATCACCTCCACCGGCACGCAATGCCAAATCCATCAGCCGTTTACACGCTCGTTTCGGGTCGCTTTGGTTCATGCCGTCCAGCACCAGATCGTTGTCAATATCCTTGTACAGGCCATCACTGCACAGCATAAAGCGGTCGCGATTTTTGAGGGCCTGCAAATTGGCATCCAGATACAGTTTTTTTGCCCCACCTACAGCCCGGGTTATTACGTTCGCCATTGGATGGCTTTCTGCATCCTGCCGCGCGATTTCACCCAGTGCGATCAGTTCTTCCACCTGACTGTGATCACGAGTGATCTGTTCCAGCACGCCATCACGTAATCGATAGACACGGCTGTCGCCCGCCCACACACACAGGCAATAGCGCCGGAACGCCAGCAATGCCACCACCGTGCTACCAATGGTCTGGGATGCTTCCTGGGCTTTGGCATAAATGTGTTGGTTTACTTCCTGCAGGCGATCTTCGACGATTCCCAAAAACACATCCGGCTCTTCATCGCCGGCAACATCAGCCAGCGAGTCGATAATAAGATTGCTGGCATAGTCACCCGCCGCATGACCCCCCATCCCATCGGCCACTGCCCACAATCCGGTCTCCGGAGCATTCAGCACAGCGTCCTCATTGATTTCGCGTACCAGACCCGTATTGGACAAAGCTGCCGACCGCCATTCAAAGGTTTCGACAAGCATGTTACAACGCGGTGCAGCAAAACACTGCCGGGTCGGGGCGGCCAGTCTCAGCTACATTTATCGGTATTTTCATCGGTTCTGATACTGTGCCTGATTAAACGCCGGTGGTGGTCAACGGCGTCAGCCGTCGGAATCCGCAATAATGCAAAAGGTTGAGGCCTGATTGCCGCTTTATGTTCAATTATGTGGCGGAGAGAGTGGGATTCGAACCCACGTGGGGCGGTTATGCCCCCAACCGATTTCGAATCGGTGCCGTTATGACCGCTTCGGTATCTCTCCTGATGTATACAAACCGTTCCCCGGCCCGTCTTCGGGTATGATAATGCAAGCAGCGGCCGAGAAGAAAGCTCCAGGACGCCGGCCTCGCCGCACCGGAGGCTGAACAGAAGACGGTAACGAATTGAGAATCGCAATTACATTGCTAATGGTCAACGCCTGCTGGTTTCTGACCACGTGTGGACCGGCGCCAACAGAGTTGGAGCTGGTCCTTGAAGCGGGCAAAATAAGGGTTGTTACGCTCAATTCTTCTACAACACACTATCTGGGCGCACACGGACCCATGGGGTTTGAGTACGACCTGGCCCGCGGCTTTGCAGACTTCCTGGGAGTCGAACTGGAAATCTACAACGCTGACGAATTTCCGGATATTTTGCAGGATGTGCGCAATTGGCGCGCAGACTTTGCAGCAGCGGGACTCACCGTCACCGCCTCGCGCAAGGTCAATTTCGAATTCAGCCGCCCCTACCAACAGGCCAATCAGTTGCTCATCTATCGCATGGGCAAAAAACGCCCGCGCGATTTCGAGGACATCATAGGTGGCCACTTGACCGTAACCAGCGGGAGCAGTTTTGTCGAAACCCTGCTGGCTCTGCAGCTGGAATATCCGGACCTCTACTGGACCGAAGCCCGGGATGCTTCATCCGGTGAGGAATTGATGCACAGTGTGGCGCAACGCGAACTGGATTACACGGTGGTCGATAGCATCGATTTTGAAATCAACCGTAACTATTTTCCGGAGTTGCGCGTCGCATTCCCACTCTCGCCGAAGGAGCCTTTAGGCTGGGTGTTCCGCCGCTCTACCGACACCTCACTGCGCGACGCCGCCAACGATTATCTTGAGCATCTGGAGAACAGCGGCACACTGGCTCAGCTCAAAGACCGCTATTTTGGGCGCAGCCACGACCTGGATTACGTCGGCACCCGCCAGTTTATCCGCCACGTTAATACACGTTTATTGCCGTACCTTGACTGGTTCAGGGAAGCGGGTGAACAGACCGGCATCGACTGGCAGTTTCTGGCGGCTATCAGCTACCAGGAATCACATTGGAACCGCCATGCGGTCTCACCCACTGGCGTGCGAGGCCTGATGATGCTGACCAATGTGACGGCTGCGCAAATGGGCGTCGCAGACAGGACTGATCCGCGCGAAGCGATATTTGGCGGCGCTCGCTACTTTAAACAGCTGAGAGAGATGATCCCCGATCGTATCCAGGAGCCTGATCGTACCTGGTTTGCCTTAGCCTCTTATAACGTGGGTTTCGGGCATCTCGAAGATGCCCGAATACTTACCCAGCGCCTGGGTCATGATCCTGACAGCTGGGAAGATGTCCGTAAACATCTGCCGCTGCTGGCGCAAAAAAAATGGTACTCACAATTGAAACGCGGTTATGCCCGGGGTAAGGAGCCGGTTATTTACGTGGACAATATTCGTAGTTATTACAGCGTGCTCCAATGGGCGATGTCCGATCGCAATCCCAGCGCCCGCTGGTTTCAGCAGCGTGTCGACGAACGCCGCGATCAGGTACAGCAGGGAGGCGGTGAGATTATCGCTTTGCCCTGAAGTAATCACGAAGCAAGTGGGCAGCTTCTGCAGCCATTACGCCGGAGGTGACGATCAAGCGATGGTTAAACTCGGGCACATCCGTCAGATCAACTACGCTGCCGGCCGCGCCAGACCGGGGATCTTCTGCCGCATAGACCAGGCGCTCGACCCGTGCATGGAGCAGAGCACCCAGGCACATCGCACACGGCTCCAGCGTGCAGTACAACGTAGCCTCGGGAAAACGATAATTACCGGTAGCTTTGCCAGCCGCACGCAATGCCTGAATTTCAGCATGCGCCGTACAATCAGCACTGGCCAGCGCTGCATTGTAGCCCTGTCCCAGCACTTTCCCGCTGGCAACCAGCACCGCACCGACAGGAATCTCATCATGGCTGGCGGCAGTGCGCGCATGCTCAAGCGCCAGGTTCATCCAGTGAACGTCGCGATCAGCTATTCCCATTCGATTACCAATAAAACTTTTTTATCTTTTGTTTTCAATGGCATATTTTCCTGCTAAACGACGATACGATGAAAAACACCATGCTCAGAAATTTCTTGAAAAATATTTTTAAGTGGATCACCATTAAAAGAGCACAAGCCAACCAAGCTTGGAAACAGTTCGATCACTTCACAGGAGTATCCCTTTACCTGTCTTATAGAGCAATAAACTCTGCTTTCTGGCACCTGAATTTTCGAGTTTCTGTCAAACTGACAGGTGATACCTGAGACGCGCTGTGCCCTGCTCTCATTCGGCAAAATTAACTTTTCCTGGCAACCAGTCGGCTTCTACTTGCTGGCCGGTAAAGGCAACTTTCATCAATGTAGATTGCTTCGTTTCACTTTGGGTGATGTGCCAGACAGAAAATCCATCCCCCATCCGGCAGGTGTAATCAGGATGACCAAAAGCAGTGTGCGTAGAAACTGTTTCATAATGTTCTCTGATTGGGTTTTAAGGATTTAGGCCGATAATTTGATAGTGTCCGCTGCGGATAACTTGAATAGCGACCGGATTATTGCTGGCATTTTTCCAATACCAGCTGTGTGAGCCGCTGAATGGCGCGGTAAAGCTGCCCTTCGTGGTGTCCGGGGCGTTTGTTCAATCCGCTTCTAATTATTATTGGAAGATGTTCGATCAATCGTGCTGCGATTGAGGACGAGCGACGTAGTAGCGAATGATTCACTCAATGATGAATTAGCATAATGTCTGACGGCAAGAGTCCCTGGTCGTCATCGTGGTAAG
>JABDLQ010000399.1 GCA_013002925.1 Gammaproteobacteria bacterium
ACCATGATGTATTTTCGGGCATTGGAATATGGCCTCGCGGAGCTACCTGGCAAGGATTTGCGCACGCGTGCCCAAATTGACGAGATGGTAAAAACGCACGGGTGGCCTGGTGTTCATGCAAGACTGCAACAGGTTGATCCGCACGCCGCGCGGCGCATCCATCCAAATGACTCACAGCGGCTACAACGCGCGCTGGAAGTGTACTTGCTGACCGGCAAACCGCTGAGTGAGCTGCAAAAACAGACGGTTGGAGACTTCCCTTATCCGCTGCTCAAATTCGCCATCGTCCCGGATCAGCGCGAAATACTGCATGAGCGCATCGAGCAGCGTTTTCAGGAGATGTTGCGGCAGGGGTTTGTGGAGGAAGTACGGGGCCTGTCAGAACGGGGTGATCTGCATGCCGGGCTGCCCTCGATGCGGGCCGTTGGCTATCGGCAGATCTGGCCCCACGTGGCCGGCGATGAATCCTATGATCGCGCCTGTCAAAACGCTCTGACGGCCACCCGGCAGCTCGCAAAGCGGCAGATGACCTGGATTCGCAGCGACCCGGATCTGGTGCAAATGTCAGGGTATCCCCGTGACATAAGTGCTGGCATTATGGAGAGATTATCGAAAAATACTGGTCATTGGCCCTGATCCATATGCTAGACTCTGAGGTTGTGTGGTGTTCAGGGATGGAGCGTAGCCACCGCGGACTAAAATAAACCCAATTCCGGTACAACAAGACAATAATACCCACAACAAGGAGACTCCCATGGCGAAAGGGCAATCCCTTCAGGATCCATTTCTCAATGCATTGCGACGAGAAAAGGTGCCTGTATCGATTTATCTGGTCAATGGAATCAAGCTTCAGGGCCAGATTGATTCTTTTGATCAATTTGTCGTATTACTGAAAAACAGTGTCAGTCAAATGGTGTATAAGCATGCGATCTCTACGGTAGTACCGGCTCGCAATGTGCGCCTGAATGGAGACGATGAAGACAGCAACGAATCGGAAGATACCTGATCCTTACACCGAAGTTACGATAAGAGGGCTGTTGCTTGTTTGAACGCCCGGACTCCGGGGGGCGCGCAATACTCGTCAATGCCGGTATCCGCACCCGCCCCCAGCAACGAGAACTTCAGGAATTTGCAGAGCTGGCCGCAGCGGCGGGTGCCGAGTGTGTCGCCAGCATCGTGGCTGTGCGCGATACTCCTGATCCACGCTTTTTTGTCGGGCGCGGCAAAGTGGATGAAATTATCGATCAAATGCGTGAGCAGAATGCGGATCTGGTGATTTTTTCGCAGGGGTTGTCACCCGCCCAGGAACGCAACCTGGAGCGCCGTCTGCAGTGCCGGGTACTGGACCGCAGCGGCCTGATTCTGGATATCTTTGCCCAAAGGGCCCGCAGTCACGAAGGTAAGCTGCAGGTGGAACTGGCGCAGCTGCGCCATCTGTCGACCCGGTTGATCCGGGGTTGGACGCACCTTGAGCGTCAAAAAGGTGGCATCGGACTGCGAGGTCCTGGTGAAACCCAGCTGGAAACGGACCGGCGCCTGATCAACGTGCGGATCAAGTCGCTGAATGAGCAACTGGGCAAAGTACGTGCGCGGCGCCGCCAAAATCGCCGCAATCGGCAACGCACCGGAGTGGCCGTCGTGTCCCTGGTCGGTTACACCAATGCAGGTAAGTCGACGTTGTTTAATCGACTCGCGTCAGCCGATGCCTTTGTGGCGGATCAGCTGTTTGCCACGCTGGACCCGACGCTCAGGCGGATCGAACCGGAAAATGGTGCGCCGTTTGTGCTGGCAGACACGGTTGGATTTGTGGAGAATTTGCCACATGAACTGGTCGCTGCCTTTCGTTCTACGCTGGAAGAAACGCTGGCGGCCGATCTGCTGGTCCATGTCGTGGACGCCAGTGATCCGGATCGCCGTGAGCGGATTGCCCAGGTCAACAGGGTGATAGAGGAAATCGGTGCGCAAGAGATTCCGCAGATATTGGTGTTTAACAAGATTGACCTGGTGGCGGCTGACGAGGTCCCGAACAGTTCCGTCGGTACTGACTCCCGGCCTGCGGCATGGGTGTCGGCCCGAAATGGCGATGGAATTGCGGACATGCTGCGCATTATTGATACACAATTGCGCGGCACGCGCAGACGGGGCTGGTTGCGGATCCATGGCAGTGACGGACGGCTGCGCGCCTTACTTTACGAAATGAAAGCGGTTTTGGATGAGAGGGTCCTTGAAAACGGCGAACTCACGCTGAACCTGGATCTGGACGAAACCACAATTGATCGAATACTGCGGGAACAGGCGGTAAGATTACCGGTCGAACTGGGTGCATCCTCCGAGGATGCGATTGAATTGATTACAACAAGGCATTAGTTTTTATGGCGTGGAATGAACCAGGCAATGATAAGGACCCGTGGGATCGTGGTGGCAATCAGCAAAAGCCACCCGAGCTTGACGAGGTGGTAAAAAAACTTCAAAAGCGCTTCGGCTCAGTGCTGGGGGGCGCAGGCGGTCAGGACGTGCCGCCGATACCCGGTGCGATCAAGTTCATCTTGCTGGGCGCGATCCTCGTTGCAATTTTGTTTGCCTCGCGCTTTATCGTCGATGCAGGATCAAAAGGAGTGGTCCAGCGCTTCGGTGAATTTCACCATCTTGCAGACCCGGGCTGGAACTGGCGTATTCCGGTCATTGATAAAGTCAGCATTGTGCGTGTTGACCTTTCGCAGGAATTTGACACCAAGAACGAAATGCTGACCGGCGATGCCAATATCATCAGTATTAGCATTAATGTGCAGTACCGTCATGCGGACGCCAAGGCATTTATTTTCAATGTCCGGGATCCGGATGACACCCTGCAGGAAGTGACAGATGCTGCGATTCGCGCGATTGTCGGCAAATACGACATAGAATTTATTCAGCGTCAGGGCCGCGATCAGGTCGCCCGCGAAACTCGGGAGCTTCTTCAGGCAAATCTCACGCGTTATGGTACCGGTATCGAAATTGATGCGGTCAACCTGAATAATACCGAGTTTCCTGTGCAGGTTCAGGATGCGGCCCAGGATGTGATTAAAGCGGCGCGCGATAAGGAGCGGTACATCCTGCAAGCCGAGGCCTACACCAACGATCTGATCCCCCGGGCACGGGGTGAAGCGGCACGCGTGATTGAAGAGGCGCGCGCCTATCGCGACAAGCTGGTAGCCGACGCCAATGGTGAGGCGGCCCGCTTTTTATCCTTGCTGAAAGAATACCAGGCAGCGCCGGCTGTGACGCGTGAGCGCTTGTATCTGGAAGCGGTTGAATCGGTGCTCAGCAGCACGTCCAAAGTGCTGATGGACACCAAGGGCGGCAATAACCTGGTGTATTTGCCGGTCGACAAGCTACTCGAAAATTCCAGCCCGGGGACACTGCAGCGACCGAACCCGGGGAGCGTGATGCAGCCCTCGATGTCGCCATCGGGCCTGCAGCAACAGAACGTACCATCTTCAA
Source organism: Gammaproteobacteria bacterium (assembly GCA_013002925.1). Taxonomy (GTDB): domain Bacteria; phylum Pseudomonadota; class Gammaproteobacteria; order Steroidobacterales; family SZUA-146; genus SZUA-146. Next base: position 3,481 of record JABDLQ010000399.1, read on the forward strand.
GCGATGCTAACACCAGCCGCTTGCGCTCAAGGGATCGAAACTAATGAATACACTGATCCGAACTATTGTAGCTCTCGTTATACTGGCCGTATTGGGGGTGACCTTTTGTTTTTTTACGGTGGACGAGACCGAGCACGCCGTGCGCTTCCGATTCAGTCGCATCATTACGGACACTCATGAACCTGGCTGGCATCTGAAATATCCCTGGGATCGTGTGCTCAAACTGGATAAGCGTCTGCTGACACTGGATGACAACCCCAGTGAATTCATGACCAATCAACGCGAAAAAGTATTCGTAGACTTTTTTGTGAAATGGCGCATCGCCAAACCCGGCGAGTACTACCGGGCCACCTCTGGCAATGAGCGTGTCGTCACGAAGCGCTTGCTGGATACTGTCGAGGATGGGCTGAAAGATGAATTTGCCAAACGTGAGCTACACGAACTGGTGTCAGTAGAACGCTCGGAAGTAATGCAAACGATGACACGCGAAGCCAATATTGCGGCCGATAAATACGGCGCAGAAATCATTGACGTTCGTATCAAGCGCATTGACTTGTCAAAAACGGTCAGCGATGCGGTCTATCAGCGCATGAACAAAGAGCGTGAGCGTGAAGCCAAGCAACGGCGCGCCGAAGGTAACGAGGAGGCCGAACGTATTCAGTCGGTGGCGGACAAGGACCGCACAGTGATTCTTGCCAACGCCTATCGTGAAGCCCAGGAGATTCGCGGTGATGGAGATGCGACGGCGGCGGCAATCTATGCCCAGGCGTACACGCAGGACCCGGAATTTTACTCGTTTCATCGGAGTATGGAGGCCTACCGGAATAGTTTAGGTAACACCAGGGATGTCATGTTGATTCAACCGGACAGTGAGTTTTTCAAGTACTTTAACCAGGCCAACACCCGGTAAGGGTTCCGTGCTGGACTGGACAGCATTCTTCAGTGCCCTGGGCCTGGTGTTTATTATCGAGGGTCTGCTGCCGTTTCTGAGCCCCTCGAGAGCCCATAAAATGTATACGGAGGCCTCGAGAGTTCCGCTAAAGGAGCTTCGATATATTGGCTTTGCCAGTATGATGGTGGGTCTGATAGTTCTGTTTTTTGTCCAATGAATTTATAGAAAGGCCACCATGAGCAAAAATGTACTGGTGATCGGTACCCAGTGGGGAGACGAGGGCAAAGGCAAAGTCGTTGACCTGCTGACTGACACAGTCGCTGCCGTGGTGCGCTTTCAGGGCGGCCACAACGCCGGCCATACGCTGGTGATCGATGGTGAAAAAACGGTCCTGCATCTTATTCCAGCCGGCATTTTACGCCCTGATGTGTCTTGCCTTATTGGCAATGGCGTGGTGGTCGCGTTGCCTGCCTTGTTTGAGGAAATGGCCGGCCTTGATGCGCGCGGTGTGGAGGTTAACAAACGCCTCAGGATCAGCGCTCGCTGTCCCTTGATACTGCCAACCCATGTTGCATTGGATCTTGCGCGTGAACATGCCCGCGGCAATAAAGCGCTGGGTACGACCGGCCGCGGGATAGGCCCGGCCTATGAAGACAAGGTGGCGCGCCGTGCCGTGACCGTGGCTGACCTGTTCCACCGGGAGCGCCTGGCATCACGCCTGGGTGAGTTGCTCGACTATCATAATTTTATTCTGGCGAACTATTTCAAAACAAAGACGATTGGATTTGAGCAGGTGCTCGACGAATATCTGGGTTATGCCGAAGCGCTGGCGCCGATGGTGTGCGATGTTACGGCCGAACTCGAACATCATTTGCGCGCAGAGCATAATCTTTTGTTTGAAGGAGCCCAGGGTGCAT
>JABDLQ010000416.1 GCA_013002925.1 Gammaproteobacteria bacterium
GCGCGACGATGATCGAGCGCGCGTTCCAGCAGAATTTCAACTTTGCCACCGGTCGGTTTGCGGCCAAATGCGCGCGCTGGTATCACCTTGGAATCATTAAACACCAACATGTCGCCGGCTTTGAGCAGTCCGGGCAACGCCTGAAACCCGAGGTCCCGAATGCCCCCGTGGGTCGGCAATACCAGCATTCGGCTGGTCGCCCGCTGATCAGCGGGATACCGCGCAATCAGCTCATTCGGGAGCGAGTAATTAAAATCCTGACGCCGCATAAGGGCGCGATGTTATCACCATTGCCTCCGCGGCGCGCAGACTCGCAAGTGCACCGATCCGGCGCCGGTCAGTCTTTGTCCGAATACCGAAACTGGTAGGCTTTGCCATTTTTTTTGATACATTTGCGAGCGCCGCCATCGCCTGATGCCGTACAGGTCCAGTCGCCCATTTTAGACGTGGCAGGCATTGTTACAGCGACATTCAGCGATTCCCGCTGCCGCACAATTCCGAAGGACAATACGTCGCCGGCATCCGCGTTCAGAAAATGACGTCGCACCTGGCTTTGCGAGTTTACGGGCTCACCGTCGACTGAAAGTATAATATCGCCCGCCTTGAGCCCAAGGTCTTGCTCCGGCGCGGCGGTCAGCAACAGCCCGCGATCGACCCCAAAATAAGGCCCCAGGTCCCCGCTAACGGGCACCACGTCCAACCGCGGTCCAAGCAATGGGCCACCAAACATTGCAATTCCGGGCAGGTCATCCAATCTGTCCAGCCTGGACTCCAGCATGTCCGGTAGATTCCTGAGGGCCTCCAGACTACGCAGTTCTATAACCATTTTAGCGTCATCCATTTTCTCATGCATGCCCTGCATCGCCGCCGACATGTCTGCGACCGAATCCCAGTCGTTGCCCTCAAATTGCATTCGAAATCTTGGCATCGCTGCAGACAAATCTTCCGTGACCACCTCGAAGTTCATCAGCCGGTCATCACGACGCACCTGCAGGCGTGCCACTTCTCCAGGTTGCAGGGCTGCCATTTCATCGAGCAGGCTGCGTATCGCGCTCTCCCCCGATTCATCCGCCAGGTTTTTATCATTCACACCGATGATGAGGTCATCTGATTTGAGGCCTGCCGTGTCAGCCGGGCCGCCCGGACTCACCCCGGTCACCAAAACACCCGCTGCCATATCTTGCGGCTCACCAATGTTGACTCCCAACATTGCACGCGGTTTGCGCTCACCCATATCGCTGAAAATCGTTACCATTTCATTTTTTGACAATGCCCGGCTCAGTTCCGCGATTTTACGCGTCGCTTCTTCAAGCTGTTGCTCCGCCTTTTTCATCTGTTGTTCCAGTGCATCGCGATCCTGTGCCTGGTTGTCCTGAGCGACTGCCGAGGGCATTCCGATCCCCAGCAGCAATGCGAAAAGGATGTAGTTTATTTGCCGCATTCTACTCACCACCTGATTGATTCATCTTCCAGATAGCCCGCAGGTAACACCTGAAAGCTGTGATAACCCTGGCGCGCCAGTTCTGCATACTGCACGCCAACCATGTTTTGCAGCGTGTCGACGCGACGGCGCCACAACTGCTCTATATGCTGCTGCACACCCGGATCGATCCGGGATTGATTCAACCCGTAATCGAGCATTGCCAGCCTGTCCTGCAACGCCTCCAAAGCACTGGCGGTGCTCGCCGAATAGCGTTCGACCGGCACCTGTGACAGTCGTGCATAGACCGATTCGAGTGACTGCGAACGCCGAATGAGTTCCCGGGTTGCCGCGTTGTCTCCAACTTGCGACAGTGTCGTTTCCTGCGCACCGACTGCATTGACATTGGCAGTTCGCGTCGCCTCATTGAGTTGTACCGATACCGCCAGCCAGGTCACTATTAGCAGCGCCGCTGCCACTCCCGTTGCCGCCACCGCGGCGCGCTGCCGCGCTGTGACCGGATGTTCCAACCGCGTACGGATTGCATCCAACACCTGTGGCGAAGGCTCATGTAACGGCAAATTTCGCAGCTGTTGCTGACACTCACGCACTGCGACCAGCCGCTCCCGGCAATCACGGCATGCGTCCAGATGCGCAGCCACAGTGGCCTCGACCGGCTGTTTGTCACGCAGTGCAATTAGTTGTTCAATGCTGGTATGCATGATTCCTCATCCAATTTCTCTTTAGCCAGGTTCGGTGCGACCTCCGCGGTTGCCGCGAGCTCATCCTGCGCCCAGTTCTGCAGACGCTGATGCGCCCGGGACAGCTGAGATTTCGAAAAACTTGCCGTTTTTCCCATAAAACCGCCAATTTCCTTATGTGTGTAACCCTCGACATCGTGCAACCACAGCACAGCCCGGGCCATCGTTGAGAGCCGCATGAGGCTGGTTTCCAAATCGAGGTTTACGCTGTGATCGACGTCCTGCTGGCGCACATCCGTATGTAACTCCTGCCCCCGCCTGAACCACGGCGAGCGCAGTTGTCCAAGGCCCTTGTTCACCGCAATCCGCCGGATCCAGGCGCCGATCGGAGCTTCACCACGGTACTGGTGAATCTTGGTAAGCACTTCCACAAAAGTGTCCTGAACCACTTCGTCGGCCAGTGCCCGTGACCCGGTCACCCGCAGCGCGAGCGTAAATACGGGGGCCGCAAAGACCTCGTATAACCTGCCCTGCGCGCCGGATTCACCCGCACGACAGGCGCTCAGCACCTCTTCATCTATCTCCTGATCAAAAAATCCGCTCATGTCTGTATTATTAGATACCCAAATCTTTAAAAAGGTCGCATTTTCTTCCCGCAGGGGTTGAAGCGCACGTTTTGTGGCCTATACTTGCTCGCTGTGTGATCGCGGAGCCGGGGTGGCGGAACTGGTAGACGCGCTGGATTCAAAATCCAGTTCTGGAAACAGAGTGAGAGTTCGATTCTCTCCCTCGGCACCACCACGATCACCCCATCCCTGTTGAGCGATTCCCGATGAAATTCTGTTGCCATTGTGGCGGTTCCTTAAAACTCATTATACCGAACGGTGACAACCGCGAGCGTTTTGTGTGTCCGTCCTGTCATCACGTGCATTACCAAAACCCGCTTACGGTAGTCGGCTGCGTTGCAGAATGGGAAAATAAAATTTTGCTGTGCCGACGCGCAATCGAACCGCGGCGGGGATACTGGACTGTGCCGGCCGGATTTATGGAAAATGATGAGACGGCGTGTGAGGGAGCGGCCCGGGAGACCCGGGAAGAAGCGTTGGCAGAGGTATCGACCGGCTCTTTACTGGCTCTGGTTGACGTGGTCCATGCGCGCCAGATTCATTTGTTTTTTCGCGCCCGCATGAAAACGGCTGATTGCGGAGCAGGCGAAGAGTCGCTCGAAACCCAGCTGATGGACGAGGACGACATTCCGTGGAACGATATTGCGTTTCCAAGCGTGGAGTTTGCCATGCGCCGCTACCTTGAAGACCGCAGACGCGGCGTTGAAAACCTGCACATGAAAGAGATAAAGTGGCGCAAACGCGCAAAATAAGCGCCGGGTGGATGTGAAATTTTCATCACCAGTATCAAAGGAGCACACTGCTCATGACATTTGTGGTTACTGACAGCTGCATAAAATGCAAATACACCGATTGCGTGGAAGTTTGTCCCGTTGACTGCTTCCACGAGGGTCCCAATTTTCTGGTGATTGATCCCGAAGAGTGTATTGACTGCACATTATGTGAACCTGAATGTCCGGTCGAGGCAATTTACGCCGATGACGAAATCCCCGAAGGGCAGGAAGAGTATCTCGATCTTAACGCGCGGCTGGCGCAACAATGGCCGGTCATTACAGAGAAAAAGGACGCGCCGCCCGATGCCGCAGACTGGGATGACAAACCGAACAAGCGGGCATTGCTCGAAGAATAATTGACAACAAAAAAGCCGGCATTTGCCGGCTTTTTTGACTCGGGTAATAAAGCGCTTATTTCGCCAGATTGGCGCTACGATCAAGTCGGGTTAACAACGACTTGGCAGGGAGGTAGCCGGCGATCAATTCGCCGCTGGAGGTCACAATGGCCGGGGTTCCGTTCAGACCCACCTGGCGACCTGTGTCGTATTGTGACTTCACCTTGGTTGAACTGTCGCATTGCAGCGGTGCCAGCTGCTCGTTGTTTTTCGCACGCGTCAGCGCCGTATTGCGATCGTCAGAACAGTACACTGTGGTGGCCTTT
>JABDLQ010000468.1 GCA_013002925.1 Gammaproteobacteria bacterium
GCGCGTTCATAGGCGTGCCGGGCATCCTTAACGCGAAATGCCATCGCACAGGCACAGGGACCGTGCCGGCGCGCGAACTCCTGCGCAAAGCTGTCATGCTCGGCATTGATCAGAAAGTTGATGTCGCCCTGTTTATGCAGCGTCACATCTTTTGAGCGATGTCTGGCTACTTCCGGAAAACCCATGCGTTCAAACAACCCGCGCAATAACTCCGGGTCGGGAGCAGCGTATTCAACAAACTCAAAACCATCTGTACCCATTGGATTGTCGAGAATTTTGGCGCTTGCCTGATCCGAAAGAGTTTCCATTTGATGCTCCAAAGCATATAAATATGATCCAATTATACCGGCATGTAACTATCGATATTTTGAAAAATAGCGATAATTTGAGTACTATTTTGCAGGATTATTGCTATTTTTATTATTTATATGACTGATTCCGTCACACTTGATCGTTTTGACCTTGCATTGCTCGCCAAACTGCAACAGGATGCTCGCAGCTCCTGGGTGGATCTGGCTGAACTGGTGCATTTGTCACCCAGCGCCTGTCAGCGGCGCGTCAAGGCATTACAGCTGGCCGGCGTCATCACAGCCTATCGTGCAGTCGTTCCTCCCGTGGCTGCGGGTTTTGCCGTTGAGGCGTTCGTTGCTGTACGAGTCGAGCGTCAGGATTTTGCCCTGGCCCGGAAATTTCGCAGCGCAATTTTGGACAAGCCGGAGGTATTGGGCTGCCATTTGTTGTCAGGTTCGATTGATTTCATGTTGCGCGTAGTCGCGACGGATCTGCGCTCCTTTGGTGATTTTATCCAGCGGGAGATTCTGAGTCTGCCCGGCGTAAAAGACGCCACCTCTTCGATCGTGCTCGAGGAAATAAAGAACGTTGGCCCGTCGCCGGTGCTGGGTCAATAAACTGCGTCATTGACACTACCGTTCACCCTGCGCAAAGTACCACCATGATGACTGACCTCCGCGTGAGTAATAGTGTGCAGCCGACCAGGTTACTGTTTACTCCTCTATTCGTGCTAATAGCAACGGCGATGCTGGGAGCCGGGTGTAGTGAGCGCACGGCCGATATGACAATCACGTCACTCGACAACCCTTCCCGGGATCGCGCGAGACTGCCACATTTAAAGACGACCGAAACGGGGGTACTGTTGAGCTGGGTGGAACCGATGCCCGGACAAGGCAAAAACGGCTATCAGCTGCGATTTGCATCGTATCTCGCCGGACAATGGAGCGCACCGAATACCATCTCAAATGGCAATGACTGGTTCATCAACTGGGCCGATTTTCCATCCGTGTACGAAAGCCGTTCAGGAAACCTGGTGGCCCACTGGCTGCAACGGTCCTCAGGAGGAACTTACTCCTATGACGTCAGAACGGTGCAAAGTGCTGATGGCACTCATTGGTCAGCCCCCTATACCCCTCACCTGGACGGCACCAAAACCGAACATGGATTTGCCAGTATTTTTTCAGTGGGCACGACACCTGCAATCGTCTGGCTCGATGGTCGGCGCACCCAGTCGGCTGATATTCACGCGGATCAGCATCACGCCTCCCCGGTCGAAAATGGCAACACGGATAGCGCGATGACATTGCGAATGCGCGTTCTCGATGAGTCATCCGCCTCGCGTCCATCGATCCTGCTGGATGATCGGGTATGTGACTGTTGCCAGACAGCGGCAGTCAACGCATCCGGTGGCCCTGTCATTTTTTATCGAAACAGAACCATCAAGGAAATTCGGGACATCAGTTACGTGCATTTTTCTAACGAAAAATGGTCGCAGCCGGCGGTCGTTCACCACGACGGCTGGGAGATCTCCGGGTGCCCGGTGAATGGCCCGCAGGCGGATGCTATGAATGGTCTTATTGCGGTCGCCTGGTTCACGGCAGCCGGTGGCAGACCCGCTGTAAAACTGGCTTTTACTCGTCACATCGAAGACGGATTCGACGCACCGCTGATGGTCAGCGAGGCCGCCCCACTCGGAAGGTTGGACATAATACGCCTTTCCATGCACACCGCGCTGGTCGCCTGGCTCGAAGATGATTCCGATGGCATGGCGACAATTCGGGCGGCATTGTATGGCCCCGCAGGCCAGGTGGGCACCACATCAATTGTAGCTCGTATCCGAGGTGAGCGCGCCAGCGGCTTCCTGCAGCTGGCACGAGTGGGCCCGGATAGTGCGATGCTGGCCTACACGGACGTAGAAAACGGCGGCATCTCCACTGCCATGCTATCCGCTACGGGTCTGAATTGATTTCCGTCACCTGATTTCGCACAGTGGCAGCCAGCAGGCTGCACGCACCAGACCCATTGATTTATCAGGTCTGTGATGGCTGTATTCCAGGTGATGATGAGTTCCGGGTCAGAATCCGTATAATCACGTCTAGCAGCGCGGCGTCAAACTAATGCCCGGCTCGCGAAAGCCGCAAAACGCGGCGACAACAGAAACAATATTTATAGGATAGACAACTTGCCAAACATAAAAGTAACAGACCTGGAAGGTCAGGAAAAGTCAGTTGATACCGCTGCAAACAGCAACTTGATGGAAGCGCTGGTCGATGCTGATTATGATGATATCGAAGCCATCTGTGGAGGCTGCTGCGCGTGTGCCACCTGCCACGTTTATGTGGGTAAAGAGTGGTTTGATCGCGTCGGACCGCGAGGCGATGACGAACTGATGTTGCTCGAATCGGTGGATGGCTTTCGCGAAGACGCTTCGCGGTTATCCTGTCAGATACAGCTTAGTGATGAAATTGACGGTCTGGAGCTGGAGATTGCTCCGCCCGAGTAGCACCGTCAGTCCCAAGCGCTCAATGCTGTGCCGTTAGCGCGCTGCCCCACGGGTGTTTGCCATACTCTGGCGTAAAGCCATCACAGTGCCAGGCCAGATGTCCGGCAACAAATACATAGGGCACCACGCCATCGCTGCGATTCACCAGCTGGTGGTGCCCGAACTCCTCCCGATAGCGCGAATCGATATGAGCCTCGCTGTCATAGCCGGCCAGTGCGTCCGGATCGATCAGGGTAATGTCGGCACGACTGCCAATACTGATCCGCCCCGCATCGATGTTGAAAAAGTCAGCCGGATCACGCGTCAGGCGGCGCACAAGATAAGCCACGGTTTCGAGACCACGTTTTGCGGCCGACTGCAGTCCACGCAAATTGGCATCGTAAAACGCCATATTTGTCAGATGTGCACCGGAATCATTGAAGCCAGGCAGAATTTCAGGATGCAGTAATAATTGCAATCGGCGCGCTTCATCCTTGTTGGCAAACACGGAATACCAGTAAAGGTCAGTGTCAAACTGTTTTAGCAATTCAATCAGAAACTGTGCTTCGCAGTTCAGGCCTGCAGGCATCGCGTTGCATGCCGTTGCTTCTTCCGGTGTCGATGCCGAGCAGGTGCCCTTCTGAACGCTGCGCACGCGAGCAAACACTTGCTGTAAATCCATCCCGGACCAGGCAAGGACCGGGCAGCGATCAATTACCATGTCCGACAGGCGTCTTGGAAAGGCAAAGTCTTCACGCACAAACCAGCGCTTCAGGCGCGCTATGCCAAATCCACGTTTGCCGCGGTACCACATGCGTTTAAAGCGGTGGACAAAATCCGGGTTTTTTAAAACCTGGAGTCGACTGTCCCGATCTTCGAGATCCGGTTCGTTGAGCAGTCGCAACTCTGGAATTTCTTCAAAAATCGGGGTGACAGGTCCCTCGCCCCACACTTTAAATCGCGCAGCCAGCGCCTGCAGCGCAAAACGGCCATCGACAAGGCGGGAATTCAACAAGCGTGTCATCGTCAGGGCGAGTTTTAACAAGCCACGATTGGCCACCAGGTCGAGTGCAGCCACCGCCGTGATTTTAAGCGGTTTGCCATACAGCCGGCCGCTGGACAATAAAAAGTTGCGCAACACCAGTAACGGCGAATCCTTTGCCGGCGTTGCCTGCCATACCCGTTCGTAGCGGCGGCACAGCCCGGTCAAATGCTTGATCTCCCGGTAGCTACCGTGTTGTGCCGGGATTCGAGCCCGACGGTTGGGATCGTTAGCCAGATAATGAAACGGCAACGCGTCCGTAGAAAATCCGGCATAACCCTCCTGCAAACCCGTTTCCAACAAGTTTGCCATCGTGTCTAATTCGGCCGGCGTCGGGTTACGACTAATACTGGCCTCAAAGCCCATGGCTTCAATGCGTAACATTGAATGTGGAATCATCGGTACAATATTGATACCCAACGGGAGCTGACGCAGATGTTCCAGATACTGTGCCGACGTTGTCCACGTGGCACGATCAGCAACTTGTCGAAGCACATCCTTGGGTATGTTTTCAACGCGTGCAAAACAGTCGACAATCGGATCTGCGCCATCGCGTCGCTGCGCACCGTAAGCCAGGCCGAGGCTGCAATTTGACACCACCACCGTCGTGGTTCCATGGCGCACCGCTTCAGGTAATCCCGGGGCAAGTTCAACTTCAAGATCAAAATGCGTGTGAATATCCAGCAACCCCGGCATCAGCCAAAGCCCTGCGGCGTCAATTTCGTGGTCCGCCTGACCCTGCAACCGGGCGCCTCGCGCCGCTACCTGTCCATTCAGTAACGCCACATCTTCTACGACGGGTTTCTCACCGGTGCCGTCGATTACGGTTGCATTGCGAATCAGCGTGTCCCACATCGTGGGGTCCGCGGCCTGGTCTTCAATCATCAAGCAGTATCCTTGTCATCCATGCTGGCAAAAATTCTCAACACGTGTTTCAGCACCTCGTCAGGTGATTCGAGTTGAGGGTAATGGCCAATTGCGGGCAATTCAACAATAGCGGTGTCGCCGACCAGTTGTCTGTAACGCGTCACCATGTGGGCACCTGAGACCGGATCAGCCGACCCGTTGATCAGTCCCGTCTTGTGCTGCGCCTTTTGCAATGCCCCGACCCAGCGCTCGCGATGTAAAATCCGGTCATTGATATACTGCAACAGTCGATGCATCACAAGCCGCCCGCCATTATGCTCAATCAGAGCCCAGAAGTTATCGAGCTCATCAGGGCGTGGCGGTGTTCTGTCGCCAAAGATTGCATGCATGTTGCGCTTCAGTGCGCGCCGGTTCATCAACCGGACCAGCAACGGGCCCGCGGGTCCGATCAATAGTTTTTGCACTGTGCGAGCCCGGTGGGTTTCGGGGAACAAGCCCCCGTTTAGCAAACAGATCGATGAAACGGCGATGCGCCGCTCTGAGGGAGTTGCATCACGGGCCAGCAATTCCTG
>JABDLQ010000001.1 GCA_013002925.1 Gammaproteobacteria bacterium
GAACTTACAGAGCTCATGTCCGAGCTCGATGAGCTGGTTTATGATGTGGATGATTCGCTGGCAGACGCGGCTGCCGCTGCAGGCGTGGAAATCCAGCAAAGCGATTGGATTACACGATCCGGCGGTACCGGCATCGGCAGCAGCGCTGCGGTGCGGGATATAGCATTCTCAACCGAGGTGCTGAATGACGGGCTCAACAGTAATGCCATCGAAGTCGATGAAAAAGTTGTGTATGTGCGCCTGAATGAGCACCGGCCGGCACAGCTGATGACATTGGATGAAGTCAGGCCCCGAATTGTCAACGAACTCAAGACTCGGCTTGCAGGTGAAAAAGCTACTGAAATTGGCACTGAACAGCTTACCCTGCTCAATAACGGCAATGGAATTGAGGAAGTTGCACTAGCACTGGATCTTGAGGTGTCGGAAGAACGTAGTATTCAACGCAGCGACAGGGAATTACCGGCAGAGGCCGTGACTGAGATTTTCGCAGCAGACAAACCCGGCGACACACCTGTCCACGGCGGAGCGTCTGCCAGTAATGGTGATTATGTACTGTTCGAGCTCAACAGTGTTGCTGCCGGAGATCCCCTGGACGATGCCCAGGTCGAAGAACTTGTGCGCGCAGTTGCCAATATGGAGTTTGCCGCCTATATCGCCGCACTTCGTGAAAAGGCCAAGGTAGTTACCCGACCTGAGTTGCTGAGCCAGTAATTTAAAATCTTCTTCTCGTATTGATCTGAAAAAATACTCTGAACCTGATGCTCCAGTGCGTTAGGCATCTGTTATTCTTCGTACGGCAGATTTTGGGTTTTGACTCGGGGTAACACTATGCGCATCAAGCTTCATTGGCAAATTCTCATCGCGATTGTGCTTGCCGGTTTTGCGGGTTACCTTTTTCCACAGTTTCTTGCGGTATACGAATTTGTCGGGCGCTTGTTCATCAATGCGTTGAAAATGATCATCGTGCCGCTGGTCACCGCCTCTATCATTATCGGAGTTGCCGGACTGGGGAGCGGTGAGCACATTGGCCGTCTCGGCCTTAAAACCGTGTCATTCTATGTCGTGACAACACTGTCCGCGATACTGGTTGGACTGGTACTGGTAAATGTATTTCAGCCCGGTCTCGATAATGGTGAGCCGGTCAAGGAATTACTCAGTCTGTCAGCCAGCAGTGCCGATGTGCAATCCACCGTCGGCGATAAGGGTTGGGCCGATGTAGTTGAAGTTTTTGTACGCATGATACCGAGCAACATTATTGAAGCAGCCGGTGATAATGGCCGTCTGTTGGCGTTGATATTTTTCAGCATTTTGTTTGGCTTTTTTATGACCCGGCTGGATCATGTGTACGCTGAGCATTTGTTTAATTTTTGGGATGCGGTTTACCAGGTGATGATGATGATCACCGAGCTGGTGATGAAAACCGCACCACTGGGCGTATTTGGATTGATTGCTGCAGTGGTCGCCAAGCAAATACAGGATCTGGAGGAAAAAACCGGTGGTCTGGATGCCATTGCGTCGATTCTGACGACGCTGGGACATTTTGCACTGGTGGTGTTGGGGGCTCTGTTAATTCATATTCTTGTTACGTTGCCATTGTTGCTCAAATTTGTGGGCAAAATAAAACCGTATAAAATGTTTCCGGCAATGGCGGAGTCATTGTTGGCTGCGTTTTCAACGGCCTCTTCGTCGGCCACATTACCGATCACCATGGATTGCGCCCGCGACAAAGCCGGGGTATCGAGCAAGGTAGCAAGCTTTGTGCTGCCGCTTGGGGCGACGGTGAATATGAATGGTACAGCGCTCTATGAATGTGTTGCGGTTATTTTTCTTGCCCAGGCTTATGGTGTGGAATTGAGCATCGCAACGCAGCTGATTATCGTCGTGGTAGCCCTGCTGACGTCGATTGGCGTCGCGGGTGTGCCGGCGGCATCACTCGTGGCAATTACCATTATACTGACCGTGATAGGGATGCCCGCAGAGGCGATAGGCGTACTGTTCATTACGGATCGAATACTTGATATGGCCCGCACGTCGACCAATGTTTTTGGTGATGCCTGTTGTGCGGTGATCGTTGCTCGCCTTGAGGGTGAGGATACGAATCTTACTTAGAGTGTTTGTGGGGGCGTTGTCCCCACACCCCCAGCAGGGGCTGCACCCCTGCACCCCCTTTGGCGATTCTGGCCGTTGGGTTTTTTTCCTTTGTGGTTATCTGCGGGGGCGGTGCCCCCGGAACCCCCGTGATGGCGGTGTGTCATGGGGCCCCGGTGATATTTTTTCTCACCCTATAGAAGGGATTCGAAAAAAAATCACCGGCTGCCCCTGATCGGTGTGCCGGGGTTTGCTGATGGATCTTGTTGGTGATATCGCCAGGTTTTTCGTTTGGGTATTTCGGGGGCGGTGCCCCCGGACCCCCCTGTGATGAGGGTGTGCCTTGGGGCCCCGGTGATATTTTTTCTCACTCTGCAAAAGGGATTCGAAAAAAAATCAATGGCTGCCCCTGATCGGTCATGCCGGGATTTGCTGGTGGGTTTTGTTGGTGGTGTCGCTGGGTTTTTCGATACAGGTATTTCTGGGGCGGGGCCTCTGAACTACTCTTGAATGTGCAAAGAGATGCTCGTAAACATTTAGCTGTGGGTTTCTGCTGATGAACGTTTTTGATGGATGGCTCTATCGTCGTTTTGGGTGCTGTTTAACGGACCATTGGTACTAATCCGGCTATCATATTTTTTCGACGCTCATTGAGAGACTTTACTGCTTTTGATTTCGTGCATGAGAGTGTTGTTTTGGTTGACCATCGCTCATAGATTTTGTCTGGTCTGGTAACCGCAGTTCAGGCGGGGTGTCAGGGAAATTTACACCGGCAGATTTAACAATTTTTGTCAATTTCGTAGTGTGTTAAAAATCGCTGCCCGGACGTGAAGTGCGTCACAGTTTTTACATCGCAAATGCATGTTTGCTGGACATAAGCCGGGATGAGCTAGTGTTGGCATGGTGATTGCATTGTTTTCAGTAGATGAATATTTTTCGTGGAGCGAATTTGATGAGAAAGCACTTTTGGTTATGCGTTGTTGCATGTGGGTTGTTTTTGACCCCTCAGGTAAGTGCGACGCCCATAGCCTATATTTCCGGTGCTGCAGAACCCTGGGGTCGACTGGGAGGTCTGCACGCGATGGATAACGTGTTTGGGTCTGGCAACTGGGAACGTCTCGAGTTTTCCAATGCCGTGCGGGCCGGCATCTTCGGCGGTGATTTTGATTATCTTTACATCGATGGTAGTGCCCGAAGCACATCCGGATTCGAGGAATTTGTCTCTGGCAACAGGGCTGCGCTGGAAGGATTTGTTGCGGACGGCGGAAATATTTTCCTGAACGCGGCACGCTGGGGCGGTACACCCTGGTTTGATGTGGGTTTCAATGTCAGTCTGTCGCCAGGATTCAGCAGTCGCGGATATGCAGTGGATACTGCGCATGCCGTTTTTGATGGCATCGTTGGCACAAGTTTTGTCGGTAGCAGTTTTTCTCATGACCAGGTTGTAGGTGCTGGTCTGAATAGTATTTTGCAGGACAATAATCATCGCGTTATCCTGGCGGAAATGGACTACGGCGCAGGACATGTGATGTTTGGTGGTCTGACATTAGCATTTTTCGGTGAGCACCGTTACTGGTCGGCTGAATCCGGTACGTTAAGAGACAACATTATTGCGTTGGGACGACCGGAAGCTGCCAGAAGCTCTGTAGCGCTGGTTCCCGAGCCGGCCACCTATTTGCTGCTTGGTCTGGGGCTGCTTGGGATCGGTGTGATCCGACGAATTACACATAACTGAATCAGAATAATAATAAATCAGTTTAGCTCCGGCTTCGTCCGGAGCTTTTTTATGGGCGTTTGATAATTGTGCTGGTTTTGGTGTGTGCGATCTAAAAACTCATGCCGACGCTGTTGTAGCCACCGTCAACATAGAGTATTTCGCCAGTAATACCGGCTGCCAGATCCGAGCATAAAAATGCGGCAGCGTTACCGACATGCTCTGCAGTAACATTGCGTCGCAATGGCGATTTTTCCTCGACATGATGCAGCATCTTTCGAAATCCACCAATACCCGCAGCGGCAAGCGTTTTAATCGGTCCTGCGCTGATGCCGTTAACGCGTATCCCCTGTGGACCCAGGTCGTAGGCCAGAAACCGCACGCTGGCTTCAAGGCTGGCTTTCGCCGGACCCATGACATTGTAGTTTGGAACAGCTTTGACGGCACCCAAATACGACAAGGTCAGTAAACTGGCGTCGCGACCTTGCATTAGGGGTAATCCGGCCTTCGCCAGAGCGGTAAAGCTGTACGAGGAAATGTCGTGGGCAATCTGAAATCCTTCGCGTGTTACCGCTTCGGTGTAGCCGCCATCAAGTTGATCGCGAGGGGCAAAACCAACCGCGTGCACGATGATATCCAGCCCGTCCCAGTGCTTGCCAATT
>JABDLQ010000083.1 GCA_013002925.1 Gammaproteobacteria bacterium
TGAACGCATCAGTCCGGGACCCGACCAGGACCAAAAATGTGCCATAGTTTTGTTGTAATTTAATGGTTGTCGGGTCGGCCGGTCCGAAGGCGGTCTTTGCCAGTTCGTACGCACGTTCTGCGCTGGCCAGGGCCTCGGCAATGCGATCTTCCCGCAGAGCCTGCCGGGATTCTTCGTAGGCAGATTGTATTTGCGCTTGTTGGGCATCGCTTATCCCCTCGGCCAGCAGGTTGTCCGGAGCCAGCGATGCACAAAAAACAAGGATCGCCATGCAGCGCATGAAAGGGCGCCCGAAAATTGTGGCAGTCAGGGTTTGCACCTGCAATAATTTAACACATTAGGTGCTCTGTTCACTAGGCTGACAGGGTGGACTCATGTGTGAACCGGGCAAAACGTTTGTTTATGGCACAGTGGGCTGTCCCAAGCGTCCGCGCGTGATGGTTCGACAGTTACTGTGACCTTCTGCCACGACGCCGCCATGTGTGGTTTCAACATCATAAAATCTGTGGCTCTACGCAGCGGTGTCATAGAGCGCTTAAACAATTTTTCATGGTGACTTTGATGCTCGATCCTGATCAAATAAAATTTTTTCGCGAGCAAGGCTACCTGGTACTTGATGGGGTGTTTTCACCTGAACACATTAGCAGTGTCCGGGAAGCAGCGCTTCACATCGTAAAAGATTTTGATGTTGATAAACATCGTACTGTGTTCTCCACGCAAGATCGCGATGCCGGCCGCGATGATTATTTTTTCGAGTCGGCCGAAGCGGTGCACTGTTTTCTCGAAGAAGGGGCGTTGGATGCTGACGGTGTGCTGAACCGCAGCAAAGAACTGGCAATCAACAAAATCGGCCACGCGATGCATGACCTGGTACCACAATTTGGCGCGTTTTGCCGGTTGCCGGTGATCGGCGAGTTATTGCGTGATATCGGCTACCACGATCCGCTCTTGTGGCAGACCATGTATATATTCAAACAACCGGGGATAGGTGGTGAGGTGCGCTGGCACCAGGATGCCAGTTATCTGCATACCCGACCGGCGTCTGTTACCGGTTTGTGGGTTGCAATTGAAGATGCCAATGAGCACAACGGTTGCCTGTGGGTGCAACCGGGGCAGCATCGCCTGCCACTGCGCGAGCGTTATAAAATTGATTGGGAAACCGGAACTGGCGAACTGGAAGTTCTGGATAAAACGCCGTGGTTGACGGCGCCCCAGGTGCCGGTGGAAGTGACCGCAGGGAGCCTGGTGCTGTTTAGCGATCATATGCCACATTACAGCGCGAAAAACAGCTCTTCCCATTCCCGGCATGCTTTTACGATTCATGTGGCAGAACGTGGTTCACACTGGTCCCAAAACAACTGGCTGCAGCGCCCCACCCTGGGTGCGTTCAGGCTGTAGCTGGAACAGTTATTGTGGACTGCACGGTGAAGTGTAGATTATCGGGCGTGAAGCGTCCTGAGCAGTGTGGTGGCGCGACTGCTGTTGTAGGTGCAAGTCAATCTGTGAATCGTCTTTGTTGCGGTATGGTGTGTTACACATCGTGGGAGTTGCCTTGAATTTTAGTGATGATGATTTTGAAAGATTTTGTGCACTGGTTGATGCCAGGCGTTCCATGCGAGCATTTTCATCAAGGCCGGTATCGACAGCGGACATAGAGGAGGCATTTGGGGCGGCAGGATATGCACCTTCAAATTGCAATACCCAGCCCTGGAGTGTGTATGTGGTTCGCAAAGAAGCGGCGAAAAACATGCAGGCGGCGCTTGTTGGCTCGATCGGGCAGGGCAAAATGGCTCTTGATTATCCTTACAACGAACATTGTTACGCTGGCGTTTACAAAGAACGTCAGCGTGAGGCGGCAAAACTTTATTTTGCGGCGGCCGGAATCGAACGCGGTAATGCGCAACAGCGCTTCGCTTCCTTGTTACGCAATCTCGAGTTTTTCGGGGCACCGCAAGCTGCTTTTATTTTTATGCCAGAGTGGGCCGGCGTGCGCGAGGCCTGTGATGTTGGCATGTTTGCACAAAACCTGATGCTGGCGCTGCGGGCGAAAAATATTGGTAGCTGCCCGCAAACCTTACTCGGGTATAATGCGCAGGTGGTGCGTGAGCAACTGGATCTGGATGAGTCTCACAAACTGTTGTTTGGAATTTCCTTTGGATATTTTGATCCTGCACATTCTCAAAACACCGTGCGTACACCACGGGCCGAGGTAAAAGACGGTTTGACCATAGTTGATTAGCGCTGGAGAAACGATGAAAAAATATGCATTCATGCTGGGAGTCATTCTTGTGTTTATGATGGGCTGGTTTTTCCTGTCGCCGCTGGCTATCGACGAAACTGTCAATGAAAGTTTTGATTTTGTCGGCGCTGATGGCGCAGTTGATCTTGACATGATTATGGCCATGCCGGTGGGAAAGCGGGAATTGATGAAGGGCAAGATCATGCAAGCGGCGGCACGTGCACCGGACCAGGCCATGCGCGATGACATGCCAACCGGTGGTCCACGCGTCGTCAGCAGCGGGACCTTCGTCGATGCGGACAGAATTCACAAGGGGACGGGGCGCGCCATTTTGTATGCGTTGCCGGACAACACGCACGTGGTCAGGTTCGAGGACTTTCGTACGACAAATGGACCGGCATTGGTGGTTTATCTGGCAAAACATCCGGCGCCGGCCAGCGCCAGTGACGTCACAGACGGTGGTTTTGTAAAACTGGGCAAGCTAAAGGGTAATGTCGGTAATCAAAACTATCGGGTGCCGGCAGGAACCGATGTTGCGCAATTTCACAGCGTGGTTATCTGGTGTGAATTGTTTGATGTGCTCTTCTCTCCGGCCGCGCTGATTATGCAATAACCGCTCTGGACCCTGATGCAAGTGAGCGACCCGGGCTAATGAACATCGTGTTTAAACCACGCCCGGTCACTATGGTCCACTGAAGGTGATCCTGCGGTGGCAGCCGCAGGGAGCGATAAAATATCCAATGCAGAGGGCAAAGGAGTTTCCTGCAGGTGTTATCGGTCTGCCAACGGGTGCATCCGCGCTGGTTTGTGCTGGCAGCCCCTGCGCCACTTTGCTGGTCAGCCTGGGACAGTTGCATAAACCGCTCGGGCATCGCCTTGGTCAGCACCGTTCCGACGTCCTTGCAATAAGCCCATGATTGCTAGATGTTTTTTGGGTAATTCGCGGAGGTAAAACTTGTCGGGCGGGGTGTAAATATCCGTGCATTTTCATGATTTCCAATTAAATTCCAGTAGAATTCGGTGGGCTTTGGGCTTGGAACTTAAAAGTCTGCCCCAATGTCTTAACGCAAGACCGTTACGGTCAGGCGCGTGTAATTAACGGAGTTTGTGCATGAAAAGAGTACTATTGTTTGTTGCCACCAACATCGCCGTGTTGGCGGTGATCTCTATTGCCTTCCAGATTTTTGGATTCGAAGGGCTATTGCAAAGCAATGGTGTGGATCTGAACCTGCAGGCCCTCTTGTTAATGTCAGCAATCATTGGCTTTTTGGGCTCGTTTGTTTCACTGGCTCTGTCCAAGTTCATGGCCAAACGCACCACCGGCGCGCGGGTTATTACTCAGCCGAGCAGTGATCTGGAGCAGTGGCTGGTCTCCACCGTCGCGCGACAGGCCAACGCGGCCGGCATTAATGCCCCCGAAGTTGCGATTTATGATGCACCGGATGTGAATGCATTTGCTACCGGTGCCCGTCGCAACAGTGCTCTGGTAGCCGTTAGCACGGGCTTGCTGCACAGCATGACCCGGGATGAGGCAGAGGCGGTGCTGGCGCACGAAATCAGCCATGTTGCCAATGGCGATATGGTCACCATGACGCTCGTTCAGGGTGTGGTGAATACTTTTGTCATTTTCCTGTCGCGACTGGTCGGTTTCTTTGTGGACCGGGTATTGTTGCGCAACGAACGTGGTCTCGGTATCGGATATTTTGTATCTTCCATTGCGGCCCAGATTCTCTTTGGTATTTTGGCCAGCATGATCGTGATGTGGTTTTCGCGTTACCGTGAATTTCGTGCCGATGCCGGTGGCGCCAATCTCGCTGGTCGGCAAAAGATGATTGCAGCGCTGGAACGCCTGAAACAGGGTCCGCAACAGGACTTGCCAGGGCAACTGGCAGGCTTTGGAATTGGCGGTGGCAAGAGCCGCTTTGGCAAACTGTTTATGTCACACCCGCCACTGGATGAGCGTATCCACGCGTTGCGATCAAGTTTCGCAACTTCCTAACTGCGGTTTTTCTCCTTTGAGCCCGGCCAGGTGCCGGGCTTTTTTTTGCCCGGGGTCGGGCACCCGGATCTTAAAAGCTTCTGGATTTCTGGTTTCACTGGCGGTTGGCCCAACGTTGTTACATTCTAACCGGCGGATTTATTGATAAGCCCGGTTATTAAATTGCCGCATGTATCAATGCATATGCAGCGTTCTGATGAACGGGTTTACAGGCCCACAAAGTCCACCGCGTTAGCCCACGTGGCAAGATGATTGTTCCCATCAAGCGAGTTCGCTGACCGCACGATGTGCATGCGTAATCGCTGAATTGGTGTCCGCGGATGCGCCGGCATCTGAATTGGCAATTGCTATGCGACCGCACAGTTGCCGCCCGATAACCCATGGCTTGCTGGCATCGTCTGGCCAATCCGGTTCCCACAAGAGATCAGGGCTGTAAGAATAGCCATGTGCCCAACGGTTTACGGTAATCGCCTCGATGTCCTTATCCACGTCAAATCCCGCGCCGGCAAGCGCCATGTCGAG
>JABDLQ010000087.1 GCA_013002925.1 Gammaproteobacteria bacterium
CTCATCAGGGCACGGTGTCTGGATGAAGGCAAAACCGTGAGTGTCTGCGAGGAAATGGCAGCTCAAGCCAGGGATGCGGCGGCCAACATGGGGGTGGCTTATCATCTTGCCGTGGCAGGAGAAGACCCGACTGAATGGCTGGACTCCGGCCAATGTACCGATTGTTATCTGCCAGCATTTCACCACCGCCCTGGAACCAGCGTGCAGTATGGTCTGGCAATCTCGAATTTTGATGAGCCATCGGACGACAAGACGCCGTTGCGGTTTAACTGGGGTTTCATTGCATCTTCCGATAATCATCGCAGCCGTGCCGGCACCGGTTATAAAGAAGTAGCCCGTCGATTGAATACCGAAGCGGGAGGAATCGTCGATCCAAAATATCGGCCTGTTTTTATCGCGGACGAGCCCGAGCCAACATCGACAGTCTATCGAAAAACCCGTGAGGAACTGGATGCACTGGCGGGTTTTCAGCTCACGGAACTTGAACGTCAATCCAGTTTCTGGCAAACCGGCGGGCTTGCAGCAGTGCATACGGCGGGCCGTTCCCGGGAACAAATATGGACTGCCCTGCAACGCCGCGAAACCTATGCCACCTCGGGTCCGCGTATGTTGATGTGGTTTGATCATGTTGATGAGCAAAACAATAAAGCACCGATGGGTGCAACCGTTTCTGCCAGCCACGGTGGCACGTTCAGGGTGCATGCGGTAGGTTCATTCAAACAAAAACCAGGTTGCCCGGAGTTTGCGATCAATGCCCTGGGCGAACAACGCATCGCGCAGCTGTGTGCTGGTGAGTGTTATAACCCCGGCGAAGACCGCAATGTAATCAGGCGCATTGAGATTGTCCGCATTCGCCCACAAGTCGACACAACAGAAAGTGTCAGCGACCTGATTGATGATCCGTATCTGGTGCATCAGTGTGCACCGGAGCAAACAGGCTGCAGCTTTGAATTCACAGATGTGAATTTTGCGACGGCCGGACGTGATGCGCTTTATTATGCACGAGCCATTCAGGAGCCGCGGCCGACCATCAATGGCGAACCGGTCAGGTGTGAACGCGACGCGGAGGGGAATTGCATCAAGGCGCCCCTGTGTTTCGGGGATTATCGAACGGCAGTTGAAGAAGAATGCCTGAGTGAAAAAGATGTTCGCGCCTGGTCCTCTCCTATTTACCTTAAATACGCTGCAAACCTCTAGTTCATGACGACGCAGCGGTCGGGAAGAGACGCCAGGCGGAGCGTTTTTGGATCATGACCCGATCAAGAGCCCTGCTTTATCCACTGGTTGCTGTGCTGGCTCTGCTGGTGGCGCTGGCCGTGGCGCTGGATTTTACGGTGCCGGGATATCTTGCAAAAAATACCCATGCAATTGCCAGAGTCAATGATGCGACCATTCCGATGGCAGAGTACGTGCGTGCAATCGATGCCATGCAGGCGGGGCTGGAACGACCGCTGACCCCACAGGATCGATCGCGTGCTGTAACGGTGCTGATCGATGAGGAGCTCATCGTTCAGGAAGCGCTGCGACTCAACCTGGCAAGCGATGATCGACTGGTGCGGAAAAACCTGGTCCAGGCATTGATCGGGTCTGTGGTTGTAGAAGCGCAGCTAGATCCGTCCGAGCAGACACTAAAGGACTTTTACACCAAAGAAAAAGCCCTTTTTACCGGGCCAGTCAGGGTGCGTGTCAGCGTATTGAGGGCCGCAACGTCGTCGGCAACCGACGCATTTGTCCTCGCCTTGAGAAACGGTGCGACCTTTGCAGATGCCGGCAGTGCCGCAAACCTGTCGCCTGTGCCGATTGCGCCGGACATACCGCTTGCGAAGCTCGGTGAAGTGCTCGGTGGACCGGCGCGTGATGCCGTTGTCGCCATGGTGCCCGGTGACATCGCAGGGCCCGTCAGGTCGACCGGCGGCGATGTATTTATTTGGTTGCTGGATACAGACCACACAGAACCTGTTTATGCCGAGGTTCGGAGTAGCGTGCTGGCAGAGTGGCAAAGACGACAGCAGGAACTGGCGCTGGAACGCTACCTGGTGCGCTTACGTGAACGCGCGCGAATCCATGTTTATGCAAACGATGACATTACATATCCATGATCCGTGCGATCGTTTTGTTTGGCTTGATGATCAGCTCCTGGGTCGGCCCCCATGCTGATGCGCATACTCGCAGCCAGTCATTCTCGCACTGGAATGTAACAGGGCAGGCGATCAGTTTTAGTTTCGCAGTGGATGCCAGGCGGGTCACCCAGCTTGCGCCTCTGTATGCGTTGGGCACTGATTTGACCGGGCTTTTGCAGCTCCATGTGCAGGAAACAGTGCAGGTAATCCAAGAGAGCCAACCCTGCTCTTTGACCGGGCTCAATGCCTCTGGAACCGGCCGCTCCCAGCTCAGAGTTACCGGTCATTTTGCATGCGAGAAAGATCTTTCCAGCCGCCCGGCCAGAGCAGTAGTCACATCATTTCAGGTGGTTTCGCCGACACATATTCATATTGCGCGAGTCGTGTATGCCGGCACCACCTCCGAATTTGTTTTGCGGGAAGGCCGCTCTGCCTTTGCGTTGCAAAGCGCTGTGCCTGTCAATGATTTCCAGGGGTTTGTAAC
>JABDLQ010000112.1 GCA_013002925.1 Gammaproteobacteria bacterium
GTCTGAACCATCCTGGCGTATGCGCTTGAACAGGAAGCTGCCCAGCCGCACCGCCCACAGGCTGCACAGAATCGCAATCAGCACCGTGCGTGGATCGCTGGTATCGCCGAAATACAATGCACAGCCAATGACGGTAAGGTACGTAAAGCTACCCGTGACGTCGTAATAATGTTCGGTCTGGAAAATAAAGGACGGGACGAAAGCAAGCCATTGTATGGCAAAGGCGATCGCCACACATAGAGCGAACAGTGGCCACTGCTCGTGCATCATCCCACCCTGACTGCCGGCGAAAGCGATCAGCGCTCCCAGTGCCAGCGCAATCACAATGCCAACTAAGCCTCTCCTGGTGCCGTGTTCGATGTTCCTGTCTCCTGATGAATCGGTTTGTCTGCAATTATGATTGCTGAACTGAAAGAATGCCAATAAGGCTGTGAGTTCAGGGTGAAAAGTCGCCGGCGATTAAAAATCTCGGCCCGCTACATGCCGGCTGCCTGACTCGCATAAAAAAAAGCCGGGGTCAACAAACCCCCGGCTCTTGCAATCCTGTGTCCAGACAGTTTGATCAAAGCGTCAAGACACTGTTGTCGTTTAAATATTCTACTGGCCGAATCGTTTGCGTACTGTCACGCCGAAGGTGCGCGGTTGATTAGGGTAGCCACTGAAGCTGCCCGATTGTGCTACCGAAGGAAAGGCGCTCAACAAATAATCATCTTCAAACAAATTGCGGCCCCACAGGGTCAGTTCCAGACCGTTGGCCCATGCAATACCTGCGCTTGCGTTAAATACACTGACGTCGCGAGATGCGACCGTTGCGGTGACGTTTTCAACGACCTGTACGTCTTCTTCAAACTGGTATTCACCACGGACAAAACCATCCGCGCCATTACCCATCACAAAACTGTACACGCCAGAGACGTTGGCGCTTATTTCGTGAATGCCTGCCGGTTTCGTTCCGGTAAGATCTTCAGGACCGTTAGGGCCGTTGCCACCAACAAACGTATTATAGATCGGGTCTAAAAAGGTACCCGCAAAGTTGATGGTCAAGTTCTCAGTAGGTATCCACTGACCATCAATTTCGATCCCCTGGGTCGATTGCTCACCAGCATTGGCCAAAGCGAATCCCGTCCCGGTGAAAATGTTGGATTGAAAGCCTTCAATCTTCTGGTCAAATACGGCTATATTGACGCTGCCCTGTGCAAACCTGGCCTTTGCTCCGACTTCATAAACCGTAGCTTCCTCTGGTCCGGCAAAGCGTGTGCCGGTGGTAAGGTTCGGCTGCGAAAGTCCATTGGCCTGTATCGCGGCCAGGTCCGCTGGAAAAGGTCTTGAGTCACGAGACAGGTTCCATGAAGTGGCTTTGAATCCGGTGGAAACATTGAAGTACACGTTAATGTCGTCAGTGAGGTCCTGGGCAATGCGTACTGTCCACGTGGTTTCGCTATCGTCTGACTTGCCGCTCTCAACCGCATTCGGAAAATTGACAAATTGTGGCAGGAACTGCAGCGGCTGCAGTGCCAGTGCGGCGTTGCACGTCCCCGGCGCACTGGCTGGAGTACAGGGTGCGGTGCTTGCTGCCTGCGCCGCTGCAAACTGTGCAGGGAACATGGCAAAGTTAGCGGGAGTCGGAGCTGCGCCCCCGGTAAAGGCCGAAAACAAACCGGCAAAACCGATCGCCGTAAAATCCAGGGCTGAGAAGGTATCGGTTGATCTGACAGTCACAAACGCATCTTTTTCATTGTTTGTGTGGTTAGCTCCCAATGTAATGGTCGTGCCGTCAGCCACATGCCAGTCAAGTTGTCCGAATATCGACAGTGCCTGATCATCCTGGCCCGAGCGATCGAATGTGCCCTGACCGGGTTGAAAAAATGTTCCGGCAGGTACTCCCAGCGACGGCTCCAGGCCTGAAACGGCGCCCATTGCCAGCAGGTCGGCATAATTGCGAAAGTCGGTTCCGTAGACGGCATCATTTGCAAAGGCAACGTCTTCATTAAAGTAAAAGGCACCTATCATCCAGTCCAGCTTCTCGCCGTTTGTTGAAGTGAAGCGAATTTCCTGCGTGAGGGTTTCGAGGTCAGTCAACAGGGTGTTGCGCCCGAGCAGGTCGGCGCTCGTGAAATCAGAATCTGCGTTTTCGAATTTCTCCTGTTTGCGAAACGAGGTAATCGAGGTCAGCGCAAAGTTGGCGAAATCGTGATCCACCTGCACCGAGACACCCGAGTTTTCGATGTCGTTGACAGAGTCGATGTTAAAAAAACCGCTGCGTGCGAAGGGCTGATTCGACGTCAGGTTGCCGCCCACTCCCCGCACGACTGCACCTGTCGGCCCGTCCACGAGATTAGCGACGCCGCAGCAGATCTCGTCGATACGATCCATATCAGCGAGCACGCGGATTTCAGTGTTATCAGTGGGTTCAAAAATCAGTTGCCCCCGGACAGCCCAGCGTTCACGCTCGTTAAACTCAGTGCCCGTTACCCTGTTTTCAAAATACCCGTCACGCTGATTCGCGCTGGCGGCGAGACTGAATGCGATTTTGTCACTGAGTGGTCCGGTGACGCGCGCACGCCCGATAACCTGACCGAGATTACCGACTGTCAGTTCGGCATTGCCGCCAAACTCGAAATCCGGTTTGGCCGTAATCACGCTGATGACCCCTGCCGAGGCATTTTTGCCAAACAGGGTGCTTTGCGGGCCTCGCAGGACTTCAACGCGTTCAATATTTGTCAGATCCGAAATGGCCCCCGAGGAACGAGAGCGGTAGACCCCATCGATAAACACACCAACTGATGGCTCGATGCCAACATTGTTTGCGCCATTGCCAAACCCCCGAATAACAAAGTTTGTGTTGCCCGAAGTTTGTAACTGGGTGATGCGCAGTGATGGCACCACACTCTGGAGGTCGGCGACGTCGATAATCTGGGCCTGGTCAAGTGTATCACCGGATGTTACAGAAACCGCTACCGGAACATCCTGCAAGGTCTGCGGGCGTTTTGTTGCGGTCACAAACACCTCTTCCAGAGATTGCGCCTGGGCAGGCGAGAGCACCAGGGTGGCAATGAGTGCTGGCACCAGGGAGTGCGTGCGGTGTAATTTGAACATGAATGGTTCCTCAAAAAATGTTTAGCATGAAATTTATAAATGATGCACTGCATGCAATGCCGGGTCGTAAAAGCACCGGGAGAATAGCACTGTAACCAGCCGGTTACACCCATGTTTTACAGTTTCTTGCGCTTTTTTGGGAACGTCTGACCACCCCGTTTCCCGGGGGGCTGCTCCAATTCAATTACAAACGCCCACCCACGCTTTTCGCAGGAGTCCGTCGCCGGACAGCCGTTTCTGAAACCTGATCACATAACTGTGGATATCGTGGTGTCACACTGCTTTATGGCGGCTGGGTCGGGCAGGCAAAAAAGGTGGCCTGGCGAACGGCCTAAATCAGACACAGAAACCGCAGGATCAGCCCATTGCCAACTTGCCGGTCTGCTGCAAAGCGGTGAATTACCGGGTAAATCAAAGGTCACGCACTACCTGCGATTCCAAGTTTGCAACCCGTCCCGGAATGACCTGTATGTTTCTCCCATCAAACATAATTCAGTCAATTAATAGAATATGATAAATTAATAACTATATGTTAAATAATATAAAATTATTTATTCAATCACTATCTTGACAAAAATCTATAAATCTATAGAATTCGCGCAGCACATTATCAGGAAGCACGGATGCCGCAATCCACCGACACTCGTTATAACCACCAACGCCTCGCTGCCATTCGGTCCGCCGCTGCAGTGTTTGCAGATAAGGGGTATCACGGCGCATCAACGGCGGACATTGCGGCCCATCTGGGCATCAAGCAAGGCAGTCTCTACTACTACTTCAAATCCAAGGAAGAGGCGCTTTCGGAGGTGTGTTTGCTCGGCATTCGTGACTACGTCAAACGCATGAGTGTCATTGCCGACAGCGATCAGCCGTTTGCCGCACAGTTGCTGGCCACGGTGAGTTCGCATCTGATGTCGTATCGGGAAACCAACGAGGCCCTGAAGGTTTATAACGATGAACGGCTGTATTTGCCGGAGGAAAAGCGCACAAAGCTCAAGACTCTGGGCAGTCGCTATCGACAGCAACTGGAGAAGATTTTTGAAGACGCACGGTCGGCAGGGGTCATACGGACGACCGTGGATTGTCATTTTGCAGCACAGTCGGTCATCGGTCTGTGTAATTCGTGGGGTCATTTGATTGTGCGCGATCCCGAACTCGACGTTTTCATACTCGCGCAACAGTGCACGGACCTGGTACTGCAGGGTGTGACAGCAGCACAAAGCAACTAAGACTAACGGTTTATTTAAACAAATACGGGTTTTAAAAAACCCGTCAACTTAATGAAGGAAAAACAATGGGCGCATTCAAGGAACCACATGGTGGAGAACTAAAAGATTTGTACTTGCCGGAGGGTAAGGCAGACCTGGAAAAAGAGGAAGCAAAAGATTATGCATCCTGGGATCTCACCCAGCGTCAAATTTGTGATCTTGATTTGTTGATGAACGGAGCTTTCTCACCGTTGGAAGGGTTCCTCGGTCAGGAAGAGTATGAATCGGTATGTCAGGACATGCGTCTAGCAAGCGGTGTGTTATGGCCCATGCCAATAACGCTGGATGTAACGGAAGCTTTTGCGGGAAATATATCGGCTGGTGATTCAATCGCATTACGCGATATGGAGGGGGTGCTTCTCGCGATCATGCAGGTGTCTGATATCTGGACACCGGATCGTAGTCTCGAAGCGCGACAAGTGTTTGGCACCACCGATGATACCCATCCGGCCGTGGGTTTTCTGATGCATGAATCAAACCCGGTTTACCTGGGCGGCAAGATTCAGGGCATCGAACCACCAACCTATTATGATTTTAAATTGCTGCGCGATACACCATCGGAATTGCGTGGCCGTTTTCGCAAGCTCGGTTGGCGCAGGATTGTTGCGTTCCAAACGCGCAACCCGCTGCATCGGGCCCACCAGGAACTGACGTTTCGGGCGGCCCGGGAAGCCGACGCCAATTTGCTGATTCAGCCAGTGGTGGGCATGACCCGCGCCGGGGATATCGATCATTTTACGCGGGTGCGCTGTTATGAACATGTGCTGGAAGAATATCCCGAGCAGACAACGCAACTCAGTTTGCTGAATCTGGCGATGCGGATGGGTGGTCCTCGTGAGACCCTGTGGCATGCGATCATTCGCAAAAATTATGGTTGCACCCATTTCATTGTGGGCCGCGATCATGCAGGACCGGGTAACGATAAAAACGGTAACCCTTTTTACGGGCCCTATGACGCCCAGGAACTGTTTACACAGCACGAGGAAGAGCTAGACATCGCAATGGTGCCATTCAAGATGATGGTGTATGTCGAAAACAAAGCCGAATATATGCCGGCCGATGCAGTTGAGCCAACTGACAAGGTGCTGAATTTGTCTGGCACCGAGTTTCGCAGACGCTTGCAGGAGGGTCTCGAAATTCCCGAGTGGTTTTCTTATCCAAAAGTCGTGGAAGAACTGCGCAAGGGGCATCCGCCGAAACATTTGCAGGGATTTACCGTCTTCTTTACGGGGCTTTCGGGATCCGGCAAATCAACCATTGCGAATGCATTGATGGTCAAGCTGCTTGAAATCGGATCGCGCCCGGTAACATTGCTGGATGGTGATATTGTGCGCAAGAATTTGTCCAGTGAGCTGAATTTTTCGAAGGAACATCGTGATCTCAATATTCAGCGCATTGGTTTTGTGGCGAGCGAAATCACCAAAAATGGCGGCATTGCAATCTGTGCGCCCATCGCGCCATATACCACAACACGCCGGCAAGTCAGAAAAGCGGTATCTGACGTCGGTGGGTTTATCGAAGTGCATGTGGCGACGCCGCTGGAAGTTTGCGAAAAGCGGGACCGCAAAGGGCTGTACGTCAAGGCCAGGGCAGGGCTGATCAAGGGCTTTACAGGCATTGACGATCCTTACGAAGTTCCTGAAAACGCTGAAGTGGTTATCGATACGAACAAGTTGACCCCGGACCTGGCAGCTCATCGCATTTTGATTACGCTGGAGAAGCTGGGGTATATCCGCTAAATCGGGGACGGCCCCCGTGATGGTGCAGGCGATGGACCTGTGCCAGCCGGGGGCCGCTTTGCCGATTGCTGGCAATCCATGTCGTATCGCGTAATCGACGGGCTGGCCTCTCGCCTCCGGGTGCAACCGGTGGTGTATCAGTGGGCTCAGGGCGATTGATGGCGGGGTCGCAGAGCCATGGTGATTCTGTACAATACAGGTATGTGAGGTGATAAATTGCCCACGGTCCACTTTGGCATCCCAATACAGGAGCGCTCATGCCCGCCGCCGCACCCAGTGATTATGAGAACATCGGCAACCTGAAGGTAGCCACGGTCTTCAAAGCGTTTGTTGAGGCCGAATTGCTCCCCGACCTGAACATCGATGCGACCGAATTCTGGCGGGGTCTGGAGCGGATATTCGGTGATCTGTTATCGGAAAATCAGCGCTTGCTTGAGCAACGCGCTGCTCTGCAGTTGCAGCTGGACGCCTGGCATGGTGAGCATGCTGGTAAAAAATGGAGCGCCGAAAATTATCGGACATTTTTGCAGTCGATAGGCTATCTGCATCCGGAAGCCGGGCCGTTTGCCATCGATCCCCGCAATGTCGATACAGAAATCGCATCGGTTGCCGGTCCGCAGCTGGTGGTGCCGGTGAGCAATGCCCGTTTTGCATTAAATGCCGCAAATGCCAGATGGGGAAGTCTCTACGACGCATTGTACGGCAGCAATGTCATTCCCGAAACCCGCGGCCGCGAACGCGCTGGAGGCTATAACCCGGTGCGGGGTCAGAGCGTGATCGAGTACGCCGCACTTTTTCTGGATCGCGCAGCACCGCTGGTCACACGCAGTCATAAAGATGTCAGGCTGTATAAACTCGCACAGCATGACAACCGAACGACTCTCGAAGCACTGTTTGAGGATGGTGCTGAAATCGGTCTGCAGAATCCTTACCAGTTTGCGGGACACCATACTTCGGACCAGCGGTTAGGCGTGCTGTTGAAAAATAATGGACTGCATTTCGAGCTCGTGATCGACCCGGACCATCCGATCGGCAAAGGTGCAGCAGCACATGTTGCGGATGTAATGATGGAAGCTGCGATCACAACGATTCAGGACTGCGAAGACTCGGTGGCTGCAGTGGATGCGGAGGATAAAGTTGGCGTATATCGCAACTGGTTGGGGCTGATGCGCGGCACGCTCAGCGCCAGATTTTCCAAAAATGGCAAAGAGCTGGAACGAACGCTGCATCACGATCAGGAATATCGATGTCCCGACGGCAGGACACTGGTGATACCGGGGCGCAGTTTGATGTTGGTACGTAACGTTGGCCACCTGATGACTAACAGCGCAGTGCTGGATCAAAACGGCAACGAAATTCCCGAGGGCATTCTCGACGCGGTGATCACGACTACATGCGCATTGTACGATTTGCGACGAAAATCCAGCGTGGTCAATAGTCGCACCGGCAGTGTCTACATCGTCAAGCCGAAAATGCACGGGCCTGACGAAGCCGCCTTTACCGACACACTGTTTGCTCGGGTCGAAGATCTGCTTGGTTTGGCGCGCAATACGTTAAAGATCGGTGTTATGGATGAGGAGCGTCGTACCACTGTCAATCTCAAAGAGTGTATACGCGCTGTCAAAGACAGGCTGGTATTTATCAACACCGGTTTCCTCGACCGCACGGGTGATGAGATTCACAGTTGCATGGAAGCGGGTATCATGCTGCCCAAAGATGAAATAAAAAAACAGGTCTGGATAGACGCGTATGAACGCTGGAACGTGGATATCGGGATCGAATGCGGGTTGCCCGGAAAAGCCCAGATTGGCAAAGGGATGTGGCCAAAACCGGATGAGCTCAAAGAGATGATGGACACCAAACAACAGCACCCGGAGGCTGGCGCCAACTGTGCCTGGGTGCCATCTCCAACGGCAGCAACTTTGCATGCGCTGCATTATCATGATGTCGACGTGTTAGCAGTACAGGAGAAGCTCGCTGCCCGTAAACGCGCCTCGCTCGATGAAATTCTCACGATTCCTGTGGCTGATCGGCAACTGACGGCTGCCGAGGTGGTGCAGGAATTACGTAACAGTTGCCAGACGATACTGGGCTACGTGGTGCGCTGGATCGACCAGGGAGTCGGGTGTTCAAAGGTGCCGGATATCAACGATGTCGGGCTCATGGAGGATCGGGCAACACTGAGAATTTCCAGCCAGTTGCTGGCAAACTGGTTGCACCATGAACTGTGTGATGGTGAGCAGATTATTGATGTGATGAAAGAAATGGCCGTGGTTGTTGACCGGCAAAATGCCGACGATCCGAATTATCAACCGATGAGCGATGACTTCGAGCATAACGTGGCCTTTGCAGCCGCCTGCGATCTGGTGCTGCGGGGTTGTGAGCAGCCAAACGGTTACACAGAACCGCTTTTGCACGAGCGCCGGATGCAGAAAAAGGCTCAGAGCGCTACCGGCTAAACCGACGGGCAATACGGGCGTGAAAGAGACGGATCGCGGCGTGAATTTATTTTCGGGGTAATTGATATTGTACCGAGATTCCACCGTATATATTGCGCTGTGGTCCCGGTTCAAAATAACGACCGCCAAATGCATTGATGCGGGTGTTCGCGAAATAGTCAGTTGCGGTAATGTTGTTGATACCAATAAATGGCGACGCAGCCCAGTTGCCGGTCTGCCATTTCCAGCCGCCCCGGATATTAACGAGTACGTAACTGTCAGCGAACTGATCGTTGGCATTGTTCAACGGGATATCACCGACTCTTTGCACTTCAAGCCCTGCAAACAGCCCGGCTTCGTTGCGGTAGTCAATATTCAGCTGTAGCAGATGATCCGGTATGCCCGGCAAAGCATTGCCGGCGAAATCGTTGCCACTGGTGTCGGTGAAGCGCGCAAAAGTATAGTCCGCATAAGTATAGGCCGTTGTCACCCTCAGGTTTCGGGTAAGAGCAGCCGACCAGGTAGCTTCCAGGCCGCGACGGCGCGATTCTCCGGCATTGACAAACAGATCACTGCCGTCGGCTTGTTCAAACGGTACGAGTTCGTCACGGACATCGATATAAAACGCGTTGATTTCAAAAGTGCTGTCGCCGTCCGGGGTGCTGCCACGCAGACCAACTTCGTAGTTTGTTGCGATTTGGGGGTCCAGGGCCGTGTTCAGTCCACCATTGATGAGTGCCAGTTCCGTTGTCGTTGGGCTTTCAAACGATGAAGCTATGTTGGCATACACGTTAAGCTGTGGCGTAGGCGCGAAGTTGACGCCCACCATCGGACTGACGGCTTTCATCCGACGCGATCCGGACGCATCACCGTTGCTCAAAAAGCGATCACTCAGTGCAAATCTCACGGTGTCCAGGCGTGCACCCAAAGTTAACGACGTACGTGCATTTACCAGGACATCGTCCTGCACAAATACGCCCAGGTTTTCAACCAGTTCATTCTGATCGAGTAACAATGCGCCGCGTGCACCCGCAGCGTTCATAAAACGCGTGCGGTCATCATCCTGGCGGTCGTAGTCAATGCCTAGCGTGAGCGTGTGAGAAACATCGCCCCACGAACGCTCGGTCTGATACATTGCACCGATGCCGGCAAACAGGCGGTCAATGCCAATGCCACCGTCAGAGGTGGGAATAAAACCGGCAAAATCACGCCAGCTATAGTAATTTCTGAAAGAGATTTTATCTTGCGACGGGTTCCCCAATTCGTGCTCAAAATTCCAGCCCAGTTTTACCTGGGTCAAATCTTCGCCTGCACCCAGCTGCACGTTACGGTCACGGGCCGAGCGCGGCGCGCTATCAGCCTGCGCTTTTGATATCCCGCCAGGGTCATTAGCCAGTGGCTGACGTGTGGCGGCGGCCACTACATTGAGCACCGAACGTTCCTGAATCCGCCACCGACCGCGCATGTTCAGCAATTGATTCCGTGCTTCGCTGTGCGCACGATAACCATCGATATGTAAATCGACCATGCTGACAAGGTAGTCAAATGTACCGTGTGTTCCAGTAGCTTTTATTTGTGATTTAAGATAATCGTATTCTCCAAGGGCAACGCGCGCCTCGAGCACCGGCGCTTCGCCGCCGATCTGAGATTCAATGTTGATGACACCGCCGGCGGCGTTTCCGTATAGCGATGAGGCGGCGCCGCGCAGTACCTCAATAGTGTCAATCGACGATAAATCGATGCTGTCGATGCTACCCTGACCGTCGGCCAGGGTTTCCGGAATACCGTCAACAAATATCCGAATGCCACGGATTCCAAAGCTGGCGCGTGCGCCAAACCCACGAATCGAAATCCGCAGGTCCTGTGCAAAATTAAAACGGTTTTGCAGAAACAGGCCCGGTAAACGATTCAGACTTTCATCGAGTCCGAGTTGGGGCAGGGCGGCCTGCACCTGCTGTGCCTCCAGAATGCTGATCGCCAGTGGTGTCTGGTCAAGCGGTTGCGAGGTACGCGTGGCGGTGACGATAATTTCCTGAATCTGATCTGCGACGCTCACGCTGCAGGGAAAAAAAAGAACGGCAAAATGACAAAATGCAAGGATCAGGTGGTGGCGCATAGGGTTTCCGGGTGAACAGCCGTCATGGGTGAATCGAGGACAAAGCGCCGTCAGGAAACGGCATCCGATTTGCTGTGCGGATGATTTTTGTGCCGCATCAAGCGCGCGAGTGTAATCGATTTGCGGCATAAGGCCCACCGGGTGGATGCTCGACAGTGGATACCACTGACATTGAAGGTTTTGAGAAACTGCTTATTGTTGACAAAAAATTAGAAAATAACCAAAATACTCGGAGATTAGCGGTAATTGGGATTGTTTTGTTGACAATATTTCGTGAATTTACCATAAGAGTCTATGGAATCCAGCACCTCATCCACACTGACAGAGCAACTGGTTGAGTATTTGCAGCAGGCCATTGTGGAAGGCGACCGGGTGCCCGGTGAAAAGCTCCGTGAGTCCGAGCTGGCGCACCACTTTGGTACCAGTCGCGGGCCTATCCGCGACGCATTGCGACGACTTGAGTCGCAACGCCTCGTTACGACGACCCCCAATGCCGGTGCGCGCGTCACCTCACTATCCGAGCAGCAACTGATAGAGCTTTACGAAGTCAGGGAGGCTCTTGAAGGCATGACCTGCCGGCTGGCTGCAAAACACATGACCGCTGCCCGGGTTGAATCCCTGGCACGGCTACTGGAGCAGCACAAGCAGGCCATTGAACGGGCGGCTGGTCGGGAGTATTTCCGGCAACAGGGTGATCTGGATTTTCACTTTCAGATTGCTGCCGGCTGCGGCAACAAATTACTGGCTAAAGCCGTGTGCATCGATCATTACCAGTTGATGCGCATGTATCGCAACAAGTTCAGCGCGCACAAAGGTCGTCCCCACAGGGCGCTGATTGAGCACCAGCGCATACTGTCTGCCATTGCAGAACGTGATGGTGAACTTGCAGAAATTC
>JABDLQ010000113.1 GCA_013002925.1 Gammaproteobacteria bacterium
CTATTTAGTAGTTCCGGCGCGGGTTCAAAGTGCATACAATGTCGATTCCAGGCAGGCCGGCCGAACGGCAGCGGCCGCAAACCAAGTACGTAATCCGCTAAAAATCCGCTAATTATGAAAACAACCACGCTATTGATCGCCATCATGGCCGCCCTGACGACCGCATGCTCGACTACGCAAAACACCTCACCGCCGCAGTATGTGTCGACGGCGCCCGCAGCGTGGGAGCGGGTCGAAGACATCGGAGAGGTGGATCAGCGCTGGGTGGCGGCGTTTGACAACAAGGATCTGGAGTCGCTGATTGCCCGTGCCTTGACTGCCAATCATGGACTGGCCAGGCAGGCCGCACGGGTGGAGGAAGCACGACAGGCGGTCATTGTCAGCCGTGCTACGCGGCTACCGTCACTGTCCGCCGGATTGACTGGCAGCCGCAGGCGCGCAGGCAGTGCCAGCACCGGTTTTGATACCGGGAGTAACTTTAGCCTGGGGGTTGATGGACAATATGAGGTTGACATCTGGCGCCAGTTGAGTGACGGGCAGCGCCAGGCGCAACATCTGTTTCGCGCCGCGCAGTACGACTATGAAAACCAGCGGCTGCAGTTAGTGGCCGATGTCTCGATCGCCTGGTACAACGTGATTTTCGCCAGGCAGTTGGAGGATCTGTTTGAACAGCGCGTCGAAAATATTGAAAAGAATCTCGATATTATCGAACGCGGTTATCAGCGTGGCCTGAATTCTGCATTAGATGTGTATCTGACACGTTCAAGTGCTGAACAGGAACGTGCGCGCTGGGCGCAGCAACAACAAACGATGCTGGAAGCGACGGCGAGTCTGCAACTGCTGCTGGCGGATTATCCGAGCGGGCAGTGGACGGCAACGATCAATCTTCCGACCATTGAGAGTGCAATACTGGCGGGCGTGCCGGCGTCAATCGTGGCACGGCGTCCGGATTTACAAAGTGCCTGGTTCCAGATGCTGGCGCAGGACGCAGCGGTAGCCATCGCCCACAAAAACCGCTTTCCGCAAGTAACACTGAGCGCCTCGCTGGATGACGCGGCAGGGAACATCGGTGATGCAGTCGATGGTAGTGGACTCCTGTGGTCACTGGTGAGTAACGTCAGCCAGCCGGTTTTTAACGGCGGTCGATTACGGGCGCAGGAAGAACAGGCGCGCCAGCGGCTGGTGCAGGCCGAACAGACCTATCTCGGTAGCGTCAATCAAGCCTTTGCGGAAGTCGAAAATGCGTTGAGCGAACGACGCAGCCTGATGACACGGGTGACAGCAGTGGAGCAAGCGGGTGAAAATGCCAGTGCTGCCTACGATTTGTCGTTTCAGCAATACCGTCGTGGGCTGGTCAGTTATGCCACGGTACTGGAAGCTGAGCAACGTTCGTTTGAAGCCAACTCCAGTTCGCTGGAATTACGCTATCGCTTGCTCGTCAATCGGGTCAATTTGAATGTGGCGCTGGGTGGCGCAGGGAAAACATTATGAACGACTCAAATCAGCCTGCGGCTACCGGCGGCGGATTCAAGCGCACCTTGCTGGGCCTCATTCCGCTGTTTATTTTGCTCGGTGGTGTGGCCTTTGCGATCGGCATTCGGATCTTTACCCCTGAAGTTCAACGCCGTCCAGCACCACCGGTAGCGGCGCCGACGGTGGTGGTGCAGGAAATTACACCTGCTCCTTACCAGGTCGTCGTGGAAAGCTACGGTACAGTGAAACCGCGTACCGAGTCGAAGCTGGTTGCACAGGTCAGTGGCCAGGTCATCAGCATCAATTCAAGTTTGCGTGAGGGCGGGTTTTTCGAAAAAGACGAAGAACTGCTCAGAATTGACGACCGTGATTATCTGGCCAACGTAAAAATCGCAGAGGCTGCGTTGCTCGATGCGCGCCAGGCTCTGGTTGAAGAACAGGCCAGATCCGCGCAGGCACGCGCAGACTGGGACCGACTGGGGAATGCCGGTGAGGCCCCGGACCTGGTGTTACGCAAACCCCAGTTAAATGCCGCTGAGGCGCGCGTCGCTTCGGCGCAGTCTTCTTTGGAAAAAGCCCGCCTGAACCTGGAGCGCACCATCATCCGCGCACCCTACGCAGGACGCGTGCGGCAAAAATCAGTCGATGTGGGCCAGGTCGTCAGCGCGGGATCATCGATCGCCGATATCTGGGCGTCGGACTACGTGGAAGTGCGACTGCCATTACGCGATAAGGATCTGCCGTTCGTGGAGCTTCCCGAGAGTTATCGCAACGGCGCACCTGCAAAAGCGGTGCAAAGCCCGGTGGTTTTGAGTTCATCGCTTGTGCCGGACTCCGATTGGCAGGGTGTGATCGTGCGCACCGAAAGTGCCATTGATGAGAGTGCGCGGCAGTTACATTGCGTGGCCCAGATTGATGATCCTTTTGGCGCTGAGTCGCTGGGCAGAACGCCGCTAAAAATTGGTGAATATGTGACCGCCAGGATTCAGGGACGATTGCTTGATGACGCTATAGTCATTCCCGTCAGTGCCATTTACCAAAGCACGTTTGCCTATGTGGTGGAACAGGAGCGGTTGCAGCGGCGCAATGTGGACATCGCCTGGCAAAACGACAAGGAGGCGATTATCAATGCAGGCCTTACTGCGGGCGATTTACTGGTTTTGACGCCGCTGGGGCAGGTGACCTCCGGTCTTAAAGTCAATATTAAAAGTCAGCTCGACGCACCCAAACCTGAGCCAGGGATTTCGGCATCCGGTGTCAGTAATGGCACAGGAGTGTCCCAATGATTGCCTGGTTTGCGCGCAATGATGTGGCCGCCAATCTGCTGATGATAACGATCATCATTCTTGGCATATACGCGGTCGGTAATATTGCCATTCAAACCTGGCCGGAAGTAAGCCCGGATCAGGTACAGGTCAGTGTCTCATTGCGCGGTGCGACTCCCGAGGATGTCGAACTCGGTGTCGCCGTACGGATCGAAGAGGCGGTGCAGGATCTGGCTGGCATCGAGACCATTACCAGTCAATCGGTGGAAGGTGGCACCACGGTCATCATTGAGGTCGATCAGGGCTATGATCCGCGCGAGATGCTCAATGATGTCAAGTCACGCGTGGATGCGATCAATACATTTCCTGCAGATGCGGAAAAACCGATCATCAGCTTGCGACAGCGGCGATTCGATGTCATCAAGGTGGCAATTTTTGGCGATCAGACAGAGCAGGAGCTGCGGTCCTACGCCGAGAATGTTCGCGATGACCTGTTGCGTACACCGGGGATCACCCTGGTGGAATTATCCGGGGCCCGCAATTACGAAATCAATATCGAAGCGACCCAGGACAAGTTGCGTGACTATGATCTGACACTGGCAGAGATTGCCCAGGCGATTCGCAGCAGTTCGCTCGACGCCAGCGCGGGTAATGTCAGAACCGAGGGCGGCAATGTCCTGATTCGCTCCAAAGGCCAGGCCTATCGCAGGGCGGATTTTGACAACATAGTGGTCAAAACCAACCCCGACGGCAGCATCATCCGGGTTGCCGACGTTGCCACCGTAAAAGATGGCTTCGAAGAAGAAGCTTTAAAAAACACGTTTAACGGCAAGAATGCCGTGATGATCAACGTCTATCGCACAGGCAAACAAAGTGCCATAGACGTTGCAAAGAAAACGCGCGCGTACATTCAGAAAAAACAAAACGAATTGCCCAAAGGTCTGCAGATCACTCATTGGGACGATGACTCGGAATTTCTAAAGGCGCGGCTGACCACGTTGCTCACCGGTGCGCTGCAAGGTGGATTGCTGGTGGTTTTGCTACTGGCTTTGTTTCTGCGCCCGGCAGTCGCGATATGGGTTTCGCTGGGTATTCCGGTGAGCTTCCTGGGCGGACTGTTTACGCTGTGGGCGTT
>JABDLQ010000033.1 GCA_013002925.1 Gammaproteobacteria bacterium
ATGTAGGCATTCGCTGTTGAAAAGGTCGATGCAAACACGCCCGCAAGACCTCGTATGACCAAAAACCAGGGCAACGTCTGCACGATGGCCAGCAACAACATGTCAACGGCATACATGCTCAACGACATCAGCAGAACGGGCCGCCGCCCAAAGCGATCCGACAGCGCCCCGACGATGGGTGAGAAAATAAACTGCATCAGCGCATAACTCATCAGCGCAATGCCACCCCAAAAAGACGCATCGGCGATGTCACCACCGGAAATCTCCAACAGCAAAGCAGGCATCACAGGTATGATCAGACCCATGCCCATCGAGTTGATGAAAGCTGTTGCGGCCAGAAAAATCAGCGCCAGTCGGATGTTGATCGCGGGGTTGGGTTTTTCGCTCATTTAGCTGATGCCGTTAGAAACCTTTTCGCTTGTTTTCAGGTGAAGCGTCAGAGTCAAAGCTTGCCGCAAACGCATTCACCCCGGTGCGGCTCAGAATGGAATATCGCCGTATTCGTTGTCATCAACAGGGGGTGCTGATGCCATCCGGTCAGCGTCGGAGTCCACCTGACCGGAAGCCAGCTCTATGCGCCAGGCCTGCAGGCTGGTGAAGCACTTTTCGGGCTTACCCCCACCTGACCAGAGCCTGCCGGAGAGGTTGAACTGCACACAAATCTCGTCGCCAATGTTGTAATTATCCATCATCGAACATTTGTCCTTGATCAACTCAAGTGCGATGTGATTCGGGTAAGCCGGGTTTTCGTTTTCGCCAGTGACCTGTATGACGAACTCCCGCTTCGTAAAACCATTGTTGCCGTATTCTGTGGTTTCGCCAATAGAGTGAATAATCCCCTGGACTTCATAACTTTGCGACATCTTGTGACTTGCTCCTGTAACGCTGCACTGCTGGCTTGGCAGTTGGGTGGATCGGGATGGGCTGAGATCTGCCCAAAAACGTCATCATATCAAAGCGAGTTGCCAAATATCTTGAAAACGGCTGATTAACTTCAGAGACTAGATTGGTTCGGTCAGACCGCACCTGCTGTTGGCAGGTTACTTCGAGTCACGCATCACGTGGCCGAACGGTAGCAACGCCATTGGCACAAGTTTCATATGCTGCACGGCAATCGGAAAACCAACAATCGTCACCGCAAATATCAGCGCGAGAATCAAATGCATAATGGCAAGCTCGAGCCCCGGAAGAATGATCCAGATGATGTTCATGATTAACGCCAGCGTACCGCCCGGCGGTTCCGTATCACGCACCTCGCGTCCAAACGGTGCAATCACACTTCCGGCGAGCCTGAAACACATGAAACCGAACGGAATGCCTATTATCGTAAGGCACAATATAATGCCACCGAGAACGTAGCCAAGAAAGATGATGAACCCACCGAAAACGAAAAACACGAGATTGCCAAGCAAAGACATGATGATTCCTGAACAAAATGTAAGTATTTATTAACTCCGCCACACCGCAGGACACGCCACGGCTGTGCACGGGTAGCAAAAATCCAGCGTTAACCGACAGCAGCGTTTGGATGCACAGTCACCCCCCCGGATGGCAAAAACAGCGACTGCCTGCCAACACGGATATAGCCAATCCGGTCTACTCCTCCTCGGGAGGTGGTAGCTCAAGTTGCGGCACCGGTTGAATGGCACTACCTGCAATACCCCTCACCGACCCGTACATATTTGTCGTGTTCTGCAACACTTTTTGTATTTGCTTTTCGCGCTTCTTCCAAATGCCCTGCATGGCACGTTTCTCGGATTCCAGGTCTGACTGCATTTGCGTGAATCCTTCGACAATGCCCTCTACCTGGTGCTGAAATTCGTTGCTCGTGAGAAAACTGTAGAGCATCTCCATCTTGTCGCCCCGGTTCTCCTGCGTCGCAACCGCTCGACTCAACTGTATCACTGACTCCCTTAACACATGGGACAAGCCCTTGAACTCCGAGAACTCGCAGACCCACACACCCTCCACCAGTCCCATTTGTTCCATCCCGTTGGGCATCGTTTCAGTCACCAGCACGCCAATGTTGGCGCCCTTCTCACGTATATCCTGTTTGAATTTTTCGATCCAGGCACCGCCGAACGCCTTGGTGCGCTTGCTTTCATAATAAATGGATCCGCAATTCTGACGGCTGTGAGTATTCACAATCTGCAGGCAGTCGGCACCTCTCGCCCCTTTTTTGATTTCATCGATGGTGTCGAGAGGAAATTCATTGGCCAGCCATTCTTCGATAACCAGCTCCTGCGCCTCTCCTTGCAGTTGGGTTGAACCTTGCTCGGCTTTTTGTATAGCCGCCTTTAGCTGATCATTAAGCTGCTTTATGACAATGTCTTTCTCGGAAATTGTCATGGTTGCTTTTTCCGTTTCAGTCTTGCGGATTTTTTCCCGCTCAACAGCCAACATCTGGTTCAGCTTCTTCTGATTCTCGACTTCCATAGAGTCCTTTAGCTCGTCTTTCTCTCTTTTCAACCTTTCGACTTCAGCCCGCGACCTGTTCAGCTCCTTGACCTGCTTAGACTTTTCATCAAGTTCTTTTTGCAGATCAGCCAGACGCTCTGATTGCTCCTCGGCAAGTTGCTTCTTCAGCTTTTCCTGTATCTTTGGTTTCTCGTCGCTCAAGGCCTTGTTGAGCTTTTCCGAAAGCTCGTCTTCGAGCCGGGATCGCTCCATTTGCAGTTCTTTTTTCTGTGTTTTTATTGCCAACCGTTCGTTATCAAATTTCTTTTGCGCTATGGCCAGTTCATCGCTGTACTTTTTCTTTAACTCTTCATCGAGTTGGTGATACAGGATGTCGTTAACATCGAGCTTGAAGTTGCAATTCGGACATCTGACAAAATTTGTTTCCTGATTCATTTTTATACCCGTACTTTTTAAACGATTGCCTGATCCGACCGCACTTTGCCGCAGCGCTATTGTACTGCACCATCTGACAGCACCGCTGTGCTGCATCACCGCGAAACATCACCTGGCATTGCTACTGAGTACTACCACTGAGAACTATCACCGGGCACAACACCGAGCGCTGCTGCAAAAACACTGCTGCAGCTCATGAATCCCGGTGTGACACGCCGCATCCGGATTCTAATATTGTCTACTATTTGGTGCGTCTGATCTAATGGCGGTGGTACTGGCGCTCTCGCAACCCGGTTAATTTCAAACCTTCCCGACATTGACACAAACTCGTTGCCAGTTTGGCCACATCCCTCATCCGAGTTAGCCACCTTGCGCGGATGGGACGGCAACTGCGCATGAGGTGGGCGATGTTCCCGACTCGCTGCTCAAAAAAGCTAACGGAAACCGCAGATAAATGGCGGACCGCCAAATCATTCTTGCCCCCTGAAATCTCTCGCGGTACCCTGAAATGGTCTTGTTCGGGATGTATATTTCGCTGAAACTCCCGTCGACTTCTGCAGCGCGACTGGCACATTATCGTTAATTTGTTTCAATACAGACAGTTAGTCCGTTCGATACACAATCTGCAGTTTACATCGTCCAAAATTCTTCAAAACCAGACCCCGGTGATTCAATCAGGTCACCGACGGGCCGACACAGATAACTCGTTCCTGCATTGCCGCAATGGCAAAGGAACCGTCGACGGCCGATACAAATCCCGGCCAGGCAAAAAGCACCAGCAGTGGCCAGGACGGCCGGAAGTCACCCACAGCTGTGGGG
>JABDLQ010000034.1 GCA_013002925.1 Gammaproteobacteria bacterium
CCCCAACAAAGACAGGATGAGCAACATGAAAACAATCGATTTTCAGACTGAAGATGGCGTGGCACTGTTAACGATCGACGTCAAGGATCGGTCAATGAACGTGCTGACACCGGAGTTTATCGCTGACTTGCAGGAGGCGATTGCCCGGGTGGTCAGTGATGATGCAATCAAGGGTGCGGTGATTACTTCGGGTAAGAGTTCCTTTATTGCCGGTGCAGATTTGACCGAACTGGTGGCCGCGTTTGAGCAGAAACTTGAACCGGCACAAATGTATCAGTATGCCCGGAAGTTTCAGGATCTGTGTCGACAACTGGAAACGTGTGGTAAACCGCTGGTTGCTGCAATTAACGGGACAGCGCTTGGGGGTGGGCTGGAAGTGTGTCTTGCTTGTCATTATCGCGTCGCTGCAGACAATCCCAAATCCAGACTCGGACTGCCTGAGGTGACCGTTGGTTTATTGCCGGGTGCTGGTGGTACGCAGAGGCTACCTCGCCTCATTGGCATTGAACCGGCCCTGCAACTG
Source organism: Gammaproteobacteria bacterium (assembly GCA_013002925.1). Classification (GTDB taxonomy): domain Bacteria; phylum Pseudomonadota; class Gammaproteobacteria; order Steroidobacterales; family SZUA-146; genus SZUA-146. Next base: position 524 of record JABDLQ010000034.1, read on the forward strand.
ATCATCAAGGGAACGCATATCAGTCCGCGCGATGCGCTGGAAAAAGGCTTTGTCGATGAGGTGGTTGAACCTGACAAACTTGTTGCAACGGCTCGCCAGGCGTTACTTGATGGCAGGGTCGACCCGGTTCAACCATGGGATAAAAAAGGATTCAGGGTGCCGGGGGGTGCGGGGCTGATGAATCCCAAAGCGATCCAGACACTGATGTTTGGTACGGCCTTGACGGCGCGTGAAACCAATCATAACTATCCGGCGCCGATTGCTATTTTGAGTTGCGTTTATGAAGGCACCGTACTGCCCATCGAGGCCGCACTCGAAATAGAAACCAAGTACTTTACAACGCTGTTGCTGGACCCGGTGTCACGTAACATGATTCGCTCGCTGTTTATTAATAAAGGTGCTGCCGACAAACTGGTACGCCGTCCACAAGACGTGGAAAAAACCCGGGTTACGAAACTTGCTGTGCTCGGTGCCGGTATGATGGGCGCAGGTATCGCGTACGTTTCTGCCCGTGCAGGAATGGAGGTCGTACTCCTCGATACGACGAAAGAAAAAGCCGAATTTGGGAAGGACTACTCGCGAAACCTTTGCGACAAGGGGGTCAAACGAGGAAAACTTCTGACCTCTGCCGCCGATAGTTTGCTTGGCCGGATTCATCCGACCGATAATTATGCGGACCTGGATGGTTGCGAGCTTGTGATAGAAGCGGTATTTGAGGATCGCAAGATAAAAGCAGCCGTCACGGAAAAAACAGAAGCTGTCATCCCGCCAGATTCGATATTCGCATCGAACACATCAACTTTGCCGATCACCGGATTGGCGACTGCATCCTCACGACCGGAACAGTTTATTGGTATCCACTTTTTTTCACCGGTCGACAAAATGCCGCTGGTCGAAGTTATTCTTGGTGAACAAACCGGGGACAGAGCGACAGCTGTTGCCCTGGATTACATACAGCAAATTCGCAAAACACCGATTGTGGTTAATGACAGCCGGGGCTTTTATACGAGCCGTGTGTTCAGCACCTTTACGCGCGAAGGAATCAACTTGCTGGCCGAGGGCGTGAACCCGGCATTGATCGAGAATGTGGCGAAACAGGCCGGTATGCCGGTTGGGCCATTGGCCGTTTCCGATGAGGTGTCGCTGGAGCTTGCGTATCACATCGGTGTGCAAACCAAAAAGGATCTGGGTGATGCTTACCAGGCTACCGTGGCTGATGATGTGTTGCACAACTTTGTGGTGCAGCTTGAGCGACGCGGCAAACGTTTTGGCAGCGGGTTTTATGACTATCCTGACGGTGGCAAAAAACGGCTGTGGCCGGGTCTTGCCGAGCACTATCCATTGGCCGCCGAGCAACCAACACCGGAACAAATAAAACAGCGTCTTTTGCATGTGCAGGCGCTGGACGCGGTGCGCTGCCTGGAAGAAGGGGTGCTGACAGATCCTGAAGATGGCGATATCGGCTCGATTTTCGGCTGGGGGTTTCCGCCTTATACCGGCGGTGCTATTTCATACATTGAAACGCTCGGCTTGCAGCGTTTCGTCGCGGAATGCGATGAGTTGGAACAGCAGCACGGCGTGCGTTTCAAGGTGCCGCCCGGATTGCGGGAGCTTGCTGCAGCAGGCGGCAGCTATTATCCGCCGGGTGTTGCCGGCTCCAGGCGATCGGCGGCCTGATAGTGGTGGCACCGGCGGGCACACCACCAGAGGCGACTGTTCTATACGCGGTTTCCGGTCCGGTGGCCACGGTCAGCCTGAACCGGCCGGATGCACTTAATGGTTTTAATAAAACCATGCGCACGGAGTTGGCAGAGGCGCTGCAAACGGCCGCCAATGATGACGCCATACGCGTCGTGCTGCTCGCGGCGCGTGGACGTTTTTTCAGCGCCGGAGCGGACATCAAGGCTGGCATGCCGCCGGAAGGCCAGACGGTCGAACAGCAGCTTCAGGATGAATACCGCCCCAGTCTCGAACTGATCAACAGCATGGGCAAACCGGTGATTGCGGTGATCAATGGCGGGGTGGCGGGCATAGCGCTGGGTTACGTCCTGTCCTGCGATTTGGCGGTGATGGCCGATGATGCCTATTTGCTCTCGCCGTTCACCACGATATCACTGGTCGGCGATGGCGGAGTTAACTGGCAGTTGTCACGTCGTCTCGGTTACAAAAAGGCATTCGAATACAGTATTGAAGGCAAGAAGATTGAGGCGGCGATGGCGCTTGAAACCGGTCTGGTTAACAAGGTTGTACCGGCTCATGAGCTGTTGTCCGCCGCACAGGAATGGGCGCAACAATTGGCATTACGTGCACCGCGTTCTGTGGCGGCGACCAAACGAGTCATGCGCTTTGCGATGCAAAATACATGGAACGACGCCTATGATCTTGAAGCCCGGCAACAACTGGATTTGCTGGGTTCGCGCGATAACCTGGAAGGGGTCAGTGCGTTTTTGGAAAAACGTACACCCGAGTTCAGCGGGGAATAAAGATCTGCCGACGGTTTTGCACTACCGTTCCTAATGCGGCTTACTACCTGGGATGGAACGTGACTTGCCGTTGCTAAACCTGCTCCCAACCCCAACAGCCGGATTTTATCATTGTGGCAGTGGCGTGCTGTACTAATAAGAGCGCGTTGAGTGGCGTTAGTGTAGTCTTGGTTCTCTGGATTCCGTCGGATTAACAATGAGCACATTCGACATCGCATGAGAACAAAACCGTGCCGGTTGCAAGGAGTTGAGAAGATTAAACAGAGCGGGTTTTCACCTGTCAACGGTCAATCGGGCGGCAGTGCAAAAGTACGCAGGGTCAAAATTATGCAGTTTCAGAACTACGTGATGCACACCGGTAAAATTCTGAACCACGCAAAGTCAATACAGCAAACGCAGGGCAGGTGAAATATGAACAGAGTCTATAATGCTTTCGTTGCACTCCTCATTCTGGGTAGCGCTGTGCACGCATTCGCCGGGGACCGCATTACCGGCTCACCGCTCGCGACCCGGTCCGAGGTCATCGCCGCTCACGGCATGGCGGCTACCAGTCATCCGTTAGCCACCCAGATCGCGCTGGATATTCTGAAGCGTGGTGGTACCGCAGTGGACGCTGCCATTGCCGCGAACGCCGCCCTGGGCCTGATGGAACCCACCGGGAATGGCATCGGCGGTGATTTGTTCGCGATTGTGTGGGAACAAAAGTCCCGCACCTTACAAGGGCTCAATGCCAGCGGGCGTTCACCGCGTGCGTTGACTCTGGAGCATTTTAAAAAGGCCGGTTTGAGTAAAATTCCATCGCACGGCCCGCTGCCAGTGAGTGTTCCGGGTGCTGTGGATGGCTGGTTCGAATTGCATCGCAAGTTTGGAAAGCTAGCGATGAGCGAGGTGCTGGCGCCAGCAATCTCCTACGCCGAAAACGGTTTTCCGGTAACCGAGCTGATCGCCTATTACTGGAACCGGTCCGTTCCGATTCTGGAAAAATACCCGGGGTTCAGCGAGGTCTTTATGCCAGGGGGTGCGGCCCCCCAAAAAGGCCAGATATTTAAAAATCCGCTGCTGGCAAATACCTATCGCACGATTGCCAAACAGGGGCGAGATGGCTTTTACACTGGTGAAATTGCACAGACCATTGCCGCGTATATGCAGGCGAACGGTGGATTTTTGAGCGTGGAAGATCTTGCTGCGCATCGCTCCGACTGGGTAGAGCCACTGTCTACCGATTATCGCGGTTATACCGTGTGGGAGCTGCCGCCCAACGGTCAAGGCATTGCGGCCTTGCAGATGCTGAATATTCTGGAAGGCTATGACCTTGCGTCAATGGGTTTTGGCAGTGCGGATTATCTGCATTTATTGACCGAGGCAAAGAAACTTGTGTTTGAAGACCGCGCAAGGTTTTATTCAGACCCTGCTTTTAATGAACTGCCGGTGCAGCAGCTGATCTCCAAAGACTATGCGACAAAGCAGCGCCAGCTCATCGATATGAAAACAGCCGCGCAATCCTATCCGACCATGGATCGTATTCTGGAAGATGGCGATACGATTTATCTTACTGTGGCGGACTCGGCGGGCAACATGGTGTCCCTGATCCAAAGCAATTATCGTGGCATGGGTTCCGGTATGACGCCGCCGGGTCTGGGGTTTATTTTGCAGGATCGCGGCGAGCTCTTTAGTCTGGATCCTGGTCATTTTAATGTTTATGCACCAGGTAAACGGCCGTTTCATACGATCATTCCGGCCTTTGTGACGAAAAATAACGAAGCTTTTATGAGTTTTGGATTAATGGGTGGGGCCATGCAACCGCAGGGTCACGTACAGATCCTGGTGAACATGATCGATTTTGGTATGAACCTTCAGGTCGCGGGTGATGCACCGCGCTTGCGCCACGCCGGTTCGTCTCAACCAACCGGCGACATCATGACCGATGGTGGCATTGTCAATCTCGAAACCGGTTTTGCTGCGGCAGCCGTCACAGAGCTGCGCAAACGAGGTCATACTGTTAACGTCGGTGGCAGCGGTTATGGTGGCTATCAGGCCATCATGAAAGACCGCGTAAACTCAGTCTATGTAGGCGCATCTGAATCGCGAAAAGACGGGCACGCAGCCGGATACTAGCGGCAAGTCCTGACACGGTGTAAAAGAAAAAGGGATCGAACCCGGTCCATCGCCTGGGGGGCAAACGTGCGCAAATTACGCCGTCAGATGCGAGTCCGACCCCTCAAAAAACAAACTGCGTGACAGTCCGTCTGGCATGGGAGCCTGAAATAAAATTCGTGTGACCGACCAGCGCGCTTTCTGTCACACGGCGGTCATGATAGACCAGAAACGAGTGGATAGCTGTGCTTCAAGGTAAAGAAGTGTTGCAAAACTTTAACAGTGTGTGACGTGATTCATTGTATGAGGCGATTTGCATTTGAATGCGCACTAGCGACACAATTGTTGACAAGTGCAGGTAGTGTCAAAGAGATTTTCGCAATCCTGAGTTTGAGTCAATCTCGTGAAAAGTCTGCAGCCGTTCACAAAGAGAGTTTCGAATGACCATAGTGCACCTGCTGACGGCGTTTACACTGCTGCTCCTGCTGGCCGTGCTGGCGACACCCCTGACGCGACTTGTGCATTTGCCTCTCGGTGCGGTGCTGGTTTTAGTCGGGTTTGCAGGCTCGGAAATTATCGTGCGCCTGGGTTTCGATACCGGGTTGCGCTGGCAGAACTTTCACGACCTGATCCTCGTCGTCCTGATTCCCGTGCTGGTGTTTGCCAGTGCGCTACAGATCGACGTCGACGGCCTCCGGCGCTACTGGCGATCTACACTGGCGTTGTCCATGCCGCTGTTGCTTGTTGGCACCTTGTTGTGTGGTGCCCTTCTTTTCGTTCTGATGGGGCATCCGACTGGTTTTCCATGGGTGGCTGCGATGATAGCCGCCGCGATTTTTGTTGCCACAGACCCGCTGGCGGTCAGTGAAATACTGGTGCGTCGGAACGTCGCGCCACCGGTGGCGACACTGGTGGAAGGCGAGGGCATGTTTGGCGATGCCATGGCCATCGCGCTGTACATGACCATCACGGATTTTGCCCTGTCCGGCAGTCAGGCCGGAGGCAGTGCACCGGCCATGCTTACCATGAGTATTGCGCTTGCATTTGCCTGGGCAGTATTGGTCGGCGCAGCAAGCGGCGTGGCGTCAGCCTGGATATTAGGGCGTACGCTGTGGAGACGAAGTGCCGGAGTGGAGCGGGGCATGCTGTCGCTCGTCTACATGTATGGCTTGTACCTGCTAAATGAGCAAGTGCTGAAATCTTCGGGTGTTGTCGCGCTGCTTGCGGCAGGGTTAATCCTGGGCCGTCATTACTCTCGTCGTCAAAGTGAGCAACACAGTGATTTTACGTTGATGTTGTGGCGATTTTTCAGTCGGATAGCGTATCTGATTCTGTTCTTGCTGGTCGGTGCAACCATAACCTTGAGCATGTTTGAACAACGCTGGCTCGCGATGCTGATTGCGATCGCCGCGGTTTTGTGTGCAAGGATACCGGTAGTGTTCGGCTGGCTGCCGGCACAGAACCGTGTGCTCCATGATAAAACGTTGAATTTCCAACAGTTAAGCGTTGTATACTTTGGTGGCGTTCGCGGTGCGGTGACCCTGGCACTGGCACTGTCATTACCCACAGAATTGCCATACTGGTGGACCATCCAGGCAATGGCATACGGAGTGGTATTGTTTTCGCTGTTTGTTCAGGCGCCGATTGTTGAACTACTGGTCAGAAAATACGGAGAGCGGTTATGAAGCTAGAAGTAACGCATGAATACGATTGCAGCAGCGCGGAGTTCTACCGGTTATTTACCAGTAAAGGCTTTCATAAAAAAAAGTTTGCCGCATGCGGTGCGCGCAAGATTAAGGTGCTGGAGGAATCCCGTAGCGATGATGGATTTTCAATTACCGTCGATCGTGAAATGCCAGCTGAAGTTCCGGGGGTTCTGAAAAGCCTGGTCGGTGAATGGAATCGTGTAAAACAAACCGAAAACTGGGAAGATCTTGGCGATGGTGAATATTCTTGCGAATTGATTTTTGAACCCGAAGGAGTGCCGATCGAAGTGTCCGGTACGATGAACGTAATGCCGGACGGGGATGCCTGCGTCAATCAGATCGAAATGACGTTTATCTGTCGTATTCCCCTGGTTGGGAAAAAACTGGCGGCATTTGCCGCCGAGGATGCTGAAAATACACTCGATGCAGAGTTTGATTACATCAGCGCCCAACTGGACTGATTAACCGGAACGACGCTTACGCCGGGCCACCTGTTTTTGTTTCACCGGTGCGCGGGTCTTGTGAAGGAGCGGCGCCAGGAACTGGCCGGTATACGATTTTTTGACGCCGGCCACGTGTTCCGGTGTGCCATGTGCTACGACGCGACCTCCACCGTCGCCGCCTTCCGGTCCCAGGTCAATAATCCAGTCGGCCGTTTTAATGACGTCCAGGTTGTGCTCTATGACCACCACCGTGTTGCCACGGTCACGCAATCGCTGCAGGACTGCCAACAACTGAGCAATGTCATAAAAATGCAGTCCCGTAGTGGGTTCATCAAGAATATACAGCGTATTGCCAGTCGCCCGTTTGGACAATTCCCGGGACAGCTTGACGCGTTGCGCCTCGCCACCGGATAAGGTGGTGGCGTTCTGGCCAAGTTCCAGATAGGTCAGCCCCACATCCATCAGCGTTTTTAATTTGCGTGCAATGACCGGCACGTTCGTAAAAAATTCACAGGCGTCCTCAACCGTCATGCTCAGGACTTCATGAATATTCTTTCCTTTGTAGCGGATTTCCAGCGTTTCGCGATTGTAGCGCTTGCCATGACAGACATCGCAGGGCACGTACACGTCGGGCAAAAAATGCATTTCTACTTTGATGACACCATCGCCCTGGCAGGCTTCGCAACGTCCGCCTTTTACATTGAAGCTGAAGCGGCCGATCTGATAGCCGCGTGAACGCGCTTCCTGTGTGCCGGCGTAAAGTTCCCGGATCGGTGTAAACAGTCCGGTGTAGGTCGCAGGATTGGAACGTGGTGTGCGCCCGATGGGGCTCTGGCTGATTTCAATGACTCGGTCAAACTGTTCCAGACCCGTGACTTCTTTGCACGGACGCGGACTGACGCTTGAATTATTGATGGTACGGGCTGCATGCAGATAAAGCGTGTCGTTGATCAGTGTTGATTTACCGGATCCGGAAACCCCGGTAACACAGGTCAACAGGCCCACGGGTATTTTTACTGATACATTGCGCAAATTGTTGCCGGAGGCCCCTGCCAATGTGACTGCCTTTTTGCGGTCAAACGGGACACGCTCATCCGGGACTGCGATACGCCGGGTGCCGTTCAGATACTGACCGGTGATACTGGCGGGGTTTGCGATTACCTCCCTGGGCGTGCCTTCTGCGACGATCTGCCCACCGTGTATGCCCGCCCCGGGTCCGATATCCAGCACATGGTCGGCCGTGCTGATGGCTTCTTCATCATGCTCGACAACGATGACGGTATTGCCAAGGTCCCGCAGCCGCATCAGTGTCTCCAGCAGTCGTTGATTATCGCGCTGGTGCAATCCGATCGAAGGTTCATCGAGAATATACATGACACCCACCAGGCCCGAGCCAATCTGGCTGGCCAGGCGAATGCGCTGTGCTTCTCCGCCAGAGAGCGTTTCGGCGCTGCGATTGAGGCTGAGATACTCCAGACCGACGTTATTAAGAAACGACAGGCGGTCATTAATCTCCTTGACGATTTTGGTGGCGATTTCACCACGCCAGCCGGCCAGTCGCAGATCAGTAAAAAACGCATGTGCGGCAGCGACCGACAAATCAGTGATTTGTGTGATATCGCGTCCGGCCACATACACGTGACGCGCAGCTGTATTCAGGCGCGTGCCGTGACAGGCCGGGCACGCCTGATTGCTCATAAATTTAGCCAGCTCTTCGCGGACCTTCATCGACTCAGTCTCGCGATAGCGGCGCTCCATGTTGGGCAGAATGCCTTCGAAGGGATGCTCACGGCGAATCGCGTTGCCACGACTGTCGAGGTATTCAAAGGCAATGCTTTCGCCGTCGTTGCCGTTTAGCAACATATCCTGAACGGTATCGTCGAGTGCTTCGAACGGGACTTCGATATCAAAGTCATAATGGCGTGCAAGACCGGTGATCAGGTGAAAATAGTAGGCATTGCGGCGATCCCAGCCGCGGATGGCACCGCCGGCAAGGCTCAGATGGCTATGGGTAACGACGCGTTGCGGATCAAAAAACTGGATAACGCCAAGCCCGTCGCACTCCCCGCAGGCACCGATTGGGCTGTTAAACGAAAACAACCGGGGTTCAAGTTCGGTCAGACTGTACCCGCAAATGTTACAGGCAAATTTGTCAGAAAATACCAGTTCTTCGGCATCACTATCATCCATCCACGCGATGCGGGCAATGCCGTCGGCCAGTTGCAATGCCGTCTCGAATGACTCGGCCAGGCGCAGTTTCATGTCTGCGCGTACTTTAAAACGGTCGACGACCGCTTCAATGGTGTGTTTGCGGCGCAGGTCGAGCGTCGGTGGATCATCCAGTTCATACACTTCGCCGTTAATGCGGGCGCGGATAAAGCCCTGCGCAAGCAGTTGTGCCAGCACGTTTTCGTGTCTGCCTTTGCGGTTTTGTACTACCGGGGCGAGCAACAACAGGCGGCTACCTTCTTTGAGCATCAGCACCTGGTCGACCATCTGGCTGACCGTTTGTGCTTCAAGATCGCTGCTGTGCGTGGGGCACTGCGGAATCCCGGCGCGGGCAAACAGCAGCCTGAGATAATCATAAATTTCGGTGACTGTGCCGACGGTTGAGCGTGGGTTGTGGGAGGTCGATTTTTGCTCGATCGAAATTGCCGGTGACAGCCCTTCGATCGTGTCAACGTCCGGTTTTTCCATCATGGATAAAAACTGGCGTGCATAGGCCGACAGGGATTCGACATAGCGCCGCTGCCCTTCGGCATAGATCGTATCGAATGCCAGTGAGGACTTGCCGGAGCCGGAGAGCCCGGTAATCACGATCAGCTGGTCACGCGGTAAATCGACATCAACGTTTTTTAGATTATGGGTGCGCGCACCACGCACGGAAATGTGTTTCATGGGTTTCAGGGGTCTCCAGGCAGACCCACTAATATACGCGCGCAAGTGGTCCGCACGCAATTTGAGTAATCGGTAGGGGATTGCGGGAGCCGTGGTACCTGCGGCCGCGGCAACAACAATGTTCATACAGGCGAAATTTCAATCTTCCTTGAGCGGCCGTGGAGTTAGCTGCACTTCTTGCTGAATCGCATAAAAAGTGCAGGTGCGATTTGCTGGCAAAGCGCCTACAATTCGCTCATCTCGCAACCAATTACAGGGCTGCGGGATAAACGATTTCTGGCACTGATAATCTGGAGCACGTACATGGCACGCGGAATAAACAAGGTAATTTTGGTTGGCAATCTGGGCGCGGACCCGGAAACGCGGCATATGCCAAGCGGTGGAGCGGTCACGAACGTTCGCCTGGCAACTTCGGAAGGTTGGAAGGACAAGAGTTCGGGTGAACAAAAAGAGCGCACGGAGTGGCACCGCGTAGTGTTTTTCAGTCGGCTCGCCGAGATTGCAGCGGAATATTTACGCAAGGGGTCACAAATCTATGTCGAAGGCTCACTGCGCACCAACAAGTGGCAGGATCAGAATGGCAATGATCGGTACACCACGGAAATCGTCGCGCGGGAAATGCAGATGCTGGGCGGCCGTGGTGGCGGCTCCGGCGCAGGCGCGGGCGGTGGAGGTCAGTCACGACAATATGAAGACTCTGCGGCGCCCGCGGAGGCGGTAACGGATACCAGCGGCGGGTTTGACGACGATATTCCCTTTTAATCGGCGCTCTTCCCAGTCAGTGCAATCATTAATTGGCATTGCGGTGACGGGTCTGACGGATTCATGCAACCAGGTGGCCTGACCGGCGGCCTTCAGGCAGGTTCAGAGTGCCCCTGATACCTGCCGGCCTTCGCTCCCCTGGATAAATCCGTTTGCGGGCGAATTCACCGCCAAAACCATGTAAACTCCCCGCCCCGCGGATTTTTTGTTTGTGTCGCAGCACTGTGGCGGAGCGGTTTACGCGCGTTCCGGGGAAAGTAAATGAGCGGCAGGGTGGGTCAGTATCGGGCCGAATGCCACCTGTGGATTGCTGCAGCCCGACACCGCTGTGCCCAAGCACATGTTTTTTATGAAAAAATACAGTGCATTCCGGCACGCCCGCCAAATGTGCGCAGGTGTGTGGAAACAGCCCTTTAAAAAGAGTAAGTTAGTGATGTATCAAGGCAACGAGAGATTATGAGCGGCAAGCTCTTCATAAAAACGTTTGGCTGTCAGATGAACGAGTATGATTCGTCGAAAATGGCGGATGTACTCGCAGCTTCCCACGGACTTGCCGTCACTGCGACACCGGAAGAAGCAGACGTGCTGCTGCTCAATACCTGTTCCATTCGCGAAAAAGCCCAGGAAAAAGTTTTTTCCCAGTTGGGACGCTGGAAGGAGTGGAAGAACCAGCGACCGAACCTTGTCATTGGGGTTGGCGGGTGCGTCGCCAGTCAGGAAGGCGAAGCTATTATCAAGCGTGCGCCGTATGTCGACATGGTCTTTGGTCCACAGACTGTCCATCGCCTGCCACAATTACTGAATGAGGTGCGCCGCCGGGGCAACGCCGCCGTTGATATCAGTTTTCCTGAAATTGAGAAATTTGACCGACTGCCCGAACCGCGGGCATCGGGTGCCACCGCCTTTGTATCGATCATGGAGGGCTGTAGCAAATACTGCAGTTTCTGTGTCGTGCCGTACACCCGCGGGGAAGAGTTCAGCCGTCCCTTTGATGATGTTATCGCTGAAATAGTGAGTCTTGCCAGTCAGGGTGTCCGGGAAGTTAACTTGCTGGGTCAGAATGTAAACGCCTATCGTGGCCCGGGATTTGATGGTGACACGATCGATTTGGGTACCCTTATTCACTACGTTGCCGCGATCGATGGCATCGAGCGAATTCGCTTTACCACGTCTCATCCGGTGGAGTTTTCCGAAAGCCTGATCGAGGCGTACGCCACGGTTCCGCAGTTGGCTAATTATTTGCATCTGCCGGTACAGAGCGGTTCCGATCGCGTGCTGGCGATGATGAAGCGCGGCCACACCGTGCTGGAGTACAAGCAAAAAATACGCAAGTTGCGGGAAGTGCGCCCTGACATCAGTATTTCTTCAGATTTTATCGTCGGTTTTCCGGGTGAAACCGAGCAGGATTTTCAGGCTACGATGAAACTCATCGCAGACATTGGTTTCGATCAGAGCTTCAGCTTCGTATACAGCGCGCGACCCGGAACTCCGGCAGCGGCCCTTCCGGATGAGGTCGATGCGGCACAAAAACTCCAGCGGCTGCAATTATTGCAGACCCGGATCACCCAGCATGCCGCGACGATTTCACAAGCGATGATCGGAACGACCCAGCGGGTGCTGGTGGAAAAAACGTCCAAAAAAGATGCCGCCATGGTGGCCGGGCGCACGGAAAATATGCGCTGGGTAAATTTTGCTGCACCCGCATCGCTGATCGGTGATTTTGCGGAGGTCGAGATTACGGAAGCCCTGCCTAATTCCCTGCGCGGCCGACTGTGCAGTGACGGGCAGCATTTGAAGAGTGCATAAGGAGAGAATTACCACATTGAGTGCAGACGCAGCCCACGAATTCTACCTGGAACCCGCCGACAATGAGCGCCTGGCCAATCTGTGCGGGCAACTGGATGAGCATTTACGTCAGATAGAAAAAAATCTTGGCATTGAGATTAACAATCGCGGCAACCAGTTTCGGGTGACCGGCGCTTCTGACGCGGCTCGCGCGGCCGGGAAAGTTATTCAACGCCTGTTTGAACTCACTTCCCATGAGTTGCTGGACCCCGAGCGGGTCCATCTGTCTTTGCAGGAAATCGGCATGGATGCTGCAATCGATTACGCTGACAATCGGGAAGTGCTGATAAAAACACGCCGCGGTATGGTGCGCGGGCGTGGGCCCAACCAAAAAGAGTACCTGTTGCGTATCAGTAACAGCGATTTGTGTTTTGGCGTGGGTCCGGCAGGCACCGGCAAAACTTTTCTGGCGGTAGCGAGCGCGGTGCAGGCACTGGAAGTTGAACAGATGCGGCGCATCGTGCTGGTGCGTCCTGCTGTTGAAGCCGGTGAGCGGCTCGGATTTTTACCAGGTGACATGTCTCAGAAAGTTGATCCCTATCTGCGCCCGATTTATGACGCCTTGTATGACATGTTGGGATTTGAGCATGTCTCGCGCCTGATCGATCGCAACGTCATCGAAGTGGCGCCGCTGGCGTTTATGCGCGGCCGCACACTCAACGACAGCTTTGTCATTCTCGACGAAGCACAAAATACGACGGTCGAACAAATGAAAATGTTTCTGACGCGCACCGGCTTTGCGTCGAAAGTTGTGGTCACAGGCGACATTACCCAGGTAGATCTGCCGCGGCATCAAATGTCCGGGCTGAAGCATGCAATGAACATTCTGCGGCCTGTAAAAGGCGTAAGTTTTGTGCAGTTTGAATCGCGCGACGTCGTGCGGCACCCGCTGGTACAGCGCATTGTCGAAGCCTATGAGCGTGACGCAGATAATGACTGAAACCCACAGTGTGGTAGTGCAACGCGTCTGCGATGATGCATACGCACCTGATGACCCGGCTCTGCAATTGTGGGCAGCTACTACAGCAGGCAGGTTCGGTGGCGCCGGGGAAATTACCCTGCGTATCGTTGGCGAACAGGAAATGCAATCACTCAACGACAAATACAGAAACATCAGGCGCACGACCAACGTGCTTGCGTTTCCGGCTGACCGTGAGTTTGACCCGCATCAGGAAGTGCTCGGCGATGTGGTGATTTGCGCATCCGTCGTTGCCCGGGAAGCACGCGAACAGAGCAAGTCTATCGATGCGCACTGGGCCCACCTGGTGACGCATGGCGTGTTGCATCTGCTGGGCTTTGACCACGTCAGCACCGCAATGGCCAATGAAATGGAAGCGCAGGAAAAGCAGATTTTGGCGGGGTTTGGTATAGCCGATCCCTATCTTCATTCAGACAATCAGCCCTACGGAAACTAAAATGTCCGACGACAAACCTCCAAGTACCGGCGATCCCGGGTCATCCAGTTGGTGGCAAAAATTGCAAACGCGTTTTTCTGCCAGACCCCGGGATCGTGACGACCTTGTTGAATTACTGTCATTTGCTCATCAGCGTGGACTGCTGGATCGCCAGGCGGAGCGGATGATGCGCGGGGTTCTGGAAGTTTTTGAAACCCAGGTCCGGGAGGTCATGATACCGCGCCCCCACATAGTCGTGCTGGAGCGCGACGCCAGCCCCGAAGAATTACTCCATACCATTGTCGAAAGCGGTCATTCCCGTTTCCCGGTGATTGGTGATAATCGCGATGAAATTGTCGGCATCCTGCTGGCCAAGGACTTGCTGCGCGTATTTGCTGATGGCGAGTCGGCGCGTTTCGATATAAAAGAGTGCCTGCGTCCGGCCGTATTTGTGCCGGAGAGTAAACGCCTGGATGCACTGTTGCAGGAGTTTCGTAACAGTCACAACCACATGGCAGTTGTCGTTGACGAGTACGGCGGAGTTGCCGGACTGGCAACCATTGAGGATGTCATAGAGCAGATCGTGGGTGACATCGATGACGAACACGATGTTGAAGATGATGTCGCTATACAAAAAGAACAGAATTCTGTTTTTACTGTGCGTGCACTCACACGTATCGATGAGTTCAATGAATATTTTGGTGCGAACATTCCTGATGAGGATTTCGACACTGTCGGTGGCCTGATCATGCATAACCTCGGTCATCTGCCGCGGCGTGGTGAAATACTGGAAGTCGATAATATTCGGTTTAAGGTGACGCGGGCAGATCGCCGGCGCATAGAAACCGTGCAGGTCAGACTGCTGGATGGCAAAGAGTTGCCGGTTTCAGCCAATGTGGCCTGATCTTCGGTTACACCGCTGTTGCTGAGTTATCTTCAGGAACCCGGGCGCTACCGCAGCGCGGCGCTGGCGGCACTCGGCGGACTCATCTATCCGCTGGCGTTTGCGCCCTATGGTTGGTATCCGCTATTGCCCGTGGCGCTTGGCCTGTTGTTGATGTCACTCCACGGACAGTCAGCCGCCCGTGCCGCGCGTCGCGGTTTTCTGTTTGGCTTCATTGCATTTTTAACCGGCATTTACTGGATCACGATCAGCGTCCATACCTTTGGCGGCGCACCACTGTGGCTGGCCGTATTGCTGATGCTGTCGCTGGTTGCGTACATGGCGGCCTATACGGCGTTGCTTGCCTGGCTATTGGCCCGCTGGTGCCCTGACGAGAACGCCTGGCGATGGTTTATCGCATTTCCGGGGCTGTGGATGCTGCTGGAGTGGGTCCGTGGCTGGCTGCTGTCAGGGTTTGGTTGGCTGGCTCCCGGATATGCGATGACGGACAGTCCGTTACTTGGCTATTTTCCGGTTATTGGGGTCATGGGCGTCGGCTGGATTGTGGCGCTCACTGCTGCGGTGCTGGTGGCATTGCTGGTAAAGCCTACGCGGGGTGTTGCGATGGGTCTTGCCGGTGTCATTGTATTGTGGATCGCCGGTGGTCTGTTGGGCACACACCAGTGGACGCACAGCACGGGGCGCCCGTTGCAGGCCACCATGGTGCAAGGTGCCGTACCCCAGGACCAGAAATGGTTGCCGGAATCGTTACAGCCGACCATTGATCTTTATATGAACCTGACGACGGACTACCTGGACAGCGGTCTGGTGATCTGGCCGGAAGCCGCGATACCGCGTTACCGTCATCTGCTCGGTGGTCTGTGGCTGGAGTTAGAGCGTCTCGGTCGCACCACCGACACAGATTTTCTGGTCGGTACAATTGAATCCAACGCGGAGTACACGGAGCGCTTCAACACGGTGTCAGCGTTTGGCGAGCGTCGGCAAAACTACGTTAAGCGTCACCTGGTTCCGTTCGGTGAATACTTTCCGGTGCCCGGCTTTATCAAGAACCAGATGCGTCTGATGAACCTCCCGTACCAGAACTTCAGTCCGGGAGAAGACGGCCAGCCACCACTTGAGTTGCGCGGGCAGAAAATTTCGGTGTCGATTTGTTATGAAGATGTGTTTGGCGCTGAAATGCTCGATACGGTGGCTGCATCGACCCTGTTGGTAAATGTCAGTAACGATGCCTGGTTCGGTGGTTCATTGGCCCCGCATCAACATCTGCAGATCGCCCGGGTGCGCGCCGCCGAGGTCGGGCGCTCTATGCTCCGTAGCACCAATAATGGCATTACCGCGGTGATTGATCCGCGCGGCAGGATCGTCGCACGTGCGCCCCAGTTTGAGGCGGCTGTGCTGACCGCGACAGTGCAGGGCCGCACAGGCATGACACCGTATATGCGCTGGGGCGACTGGCCGGTGGTTGTGCTGTCGGTATTGTGCGCAGTCATCACCTTCTCGCGCCGGCGCTGACGTTTTATAAACGGGCGTGCTGGGTTATCC
>JABDLQ010000190.1 GCA_013002925.1 Gammaproteobacteria bacterium
GCTTGTGGTTCAATCTCGACATCCGGTGAAAAAAACACCATTTTGCCATCCGCCTGCTGTCTGAGAATCACCATCGTATCCTGCGGGCAATCGCCAAGAAAATCGCTGTATGAATAAGTCTCGCTCAGACGGGTCGAATAGAAGGTCCAGCCGCGCACGTGACGACGCCAGAGTTTTTCAAACACCGCGTCCGTGCCAAATGCCACGCGGCCCCTCAAAGGTCGGGCCACCCCGCGTGGGTCGTCGTCGCTTTGCGTATCGCCCATCGCCAACTGAAAGACATTGGGTCTACCGACTTCCGGCGCAATCGCCATGCACACAAGCGCATTGTAAGCATCATTGCTGGTGGCAGCGAGTACCGTACCCACGTGGCCAATTTCGACGCTCTCCTCGGCAAAATCAGAAAGAATTTCGCCGTAGAATACGTCGATACCTGCCAACCTTGCCCGGCGCAGGTTATGCCAGGAAGAATCGGCGATCAGACATCGTACGCCCAGCTCCTTTAGCTTGCGTGCAAATGCCACGCTCCAGGGGGAAGCACCCACAATCAGTATGCTGTCCTGGTTTCTGGAGGTAAGCTGCAATTTGCGCGCAATCCAGCCAATGGTGGATCCGTGCAATAAAATAGTGGCGAAAATCACCAGAAAAACCAGCGGCAGTAATGACTCAGCACCTTCATAGCCGGCGGCCTGCAGCCGTGGTCCCATGACACCTGCGGTTGCGGCCGCGACAATGCCGCGCGGTGCGATCCAACCCAGGATAGCGCGGTCACGATTATCCATGTCGGCACCCAACGTGGCGAAGAACACCGTCGCAGGCCGACATAAAAATAAAATGGCAGCCACCAGCGCAATGCCGTGCCAGGTAATTCCCAGCAACACTTCCGGTTGCAAGTCGGCCGTCAGCACGACAAACACCACTGCAACCAGCATCACGGTGATGTATTCCTTGAAGCGCTTCATGTCCTGAATGCCAGCCAGATCCATATTGCCGACCACCATGCCCATGACGGTTACCGCGAGAAGACCAGCTTCATGCTGCAGCAAATTTGAAGTAACAAAAACCAGCAAAACGAGGCCCAGCATTACCGGCGATTTGAGATATTCCGGTACCAGACCACGTCGAAAGGCCTTGCCAGCCAGCCAGCCGCCTGCGCCACCCAGAAAAGCGCCTGAAGCCAGCGCCCAACTCAATCCCGTAACCACTGCCTGCCAACCTGAATCCTGATCGGTTTGCACCAGGAACTGCAAAATAAGGACCGCTAACAGTGCGCCGATGGGATCGTTGACAATACCTTCCCATTTGAAATAGGACGCAGTGCGGCGGTTCAGACGCGCCTGGCGGAGCAAAGGTATAATGACCGTGGGCCCGGTTACGACCATGATGGCCCCGAATACGGCGGCCACTTGCCAGCTCAGGCCGCCGACAAAAACAGCAGCCAGCGTCGCAAAAAACCACGCCAACGGGGCGCCAAGATACACCAGGCGGCGCACGCCGGACGCGGCGACCTTGAGCTCATTAAAATGCAGGTTCAGGCCACCCTCGAATAAAATGATTGCCACGCACAGGCTGACGACTGACTGCATGTGTTCACCAAATACCTCCCTCGGGCTGACCCAGCCGGTGACAGGGCCGATGATCAGACCTGCCAGCGCCAGCAGAACGATTGCCGGAAAACGAAATCGCCACGCCAGCCATTGGGCCGCAACGCCCAGCACAACGATAAGCACGATCATAAAACTGAGTTGATATTCGTCCAAAACAACGCCCCGCCGCGGAATCGCCGCCTACCCTAACATGAAACCCATCCGGCGCAACCTTTGAAAATCCACAGTTTACGCACTGTTACACTGAAACAGGGGGTCTCATTTGAACAAGAGGCGTGAAATCTGGAAAATACGGCAAGATTTCTGTTACCGCACAACAATTTTCATCATAATAGCGGTTACGATTCCTGCGGCTGTAAGTCACACCATTCAGATCCGCGACACACAAAGTCTTTCACATGATTGCAACGACAAGCCGAACTGCCGTGATTCTGTTGGGTATCAGCGGCCAGATAATACTGACGGCCCTGTTCATGTGGCGATTTGTACCTATAGTGGAAAATGAACTTGTCACTGTTAGCGAAACCGCGCTACGACAGGCGGATATGACCTGGGCACGGGTCAGTGCCGACGGGCGAGACCTTACGCTGAGCGGTCTGGCCCCCAGTACACAACTAAAGAATCAGGCGGCCAGGATTGTCGCGGATGTCGCCGGCGTTCGCACCGTCGGTAACAATTTGCTGATCGCACGTGCTGGTGCGAACGAACTGGATGCCGCCGAGGTGGATCGGAGGGCGCGCGAAATGTTGGCCGATATAGAAGATACGGCGCCGGTCTTTGCAACCGACTTGCCTTACGAACTGCATTTACAAATTACCGCCGGCGTGCTCACCATCAGCGGGCTGGTGCCGGATGGGATTGGCAAGGATAGCTTGCTGAATATTGCCAATCGCGAATTTGGCGAAGGTCGCCTGATCGATCGGTTGATCATTGCGCCAGGCGCTCCCGATGGCTATCTCACGGCCGCAACGCGTGCAGTGGAGGCGGCCAGCGCGCTCGATGAAGGTTTTATCGGCGTTACCAACGACGAAGTCTACGTTCAGGGAGTGACGTCAAATGCATCGGCTGCCGACAGGCTGAAAGCAATATTGGAGGAAGATTTACCAGCAAATTACACCAGCCGTATCCAAACAGGCGCGCAATCTGACCTCGCGCAAATTTTGCGAACCTACCCCGAGCTCGCCCAACGCGTAGGCGTATTCGGCGACTCCGGCGTGGACAGCACTACCGTAGAGACAATCTCCGTGGGAAACCGCTCTGCTGACCTGGACATTGACGACACGACCAATACCGGGTCGATAATGAGTCACAGCCGCTGTCAAAAAGCTTTCGACGAACTGCTGGAAGACCGCTCGATCGGCTTCGCTACGGGCAGCAGTATTATCGATGGCGACAGCCTCAGCCTGGTCGCGGATCTGGTGGTCATCGCAAAACGCTGTCCCGACACCAGAATCGAGATTCAGGGACACACTGATGATCTGGGTACGGCAAAAAATAACCTGAGACTGAGCCAGCAGCGCGCTGAGGCGATCATGGAGTATTTTGTCAAAAATGGTGTTTCGCTCAGCCGCCTGAGCGCAGTCGGTTACGGCGAGGAGCAACCGCGAGTCGAAAATACCACTGCGGAAATGCGCCGCATCAATCGGCGTATCGAATTTAAAATTATCGACGAGAGTTGAACATGATCCACTTTCTAGGCGAAATTCTGTTGCTCATTTTATTTACTGCATTGCTGTGGTTTGGCATTGGGTGGTGGGTGAGCAGCATCGAACGAAACAAAACCCTGCGCAGTCGCGAGGAAGAATGGCGCCACTACCTGAACACTCTGCGGCGCGACCGGGATTCGTTTCGTGATGAAGTTGAAAAAGCCCATGGCCGCATACGCGTGCTGGAGAATCGCCGGGCCGATGGCCAGTCCCCCCCGCAAGATCCCGGTCTGAGCGCTGAAGAACGTGAGCAATATGAGCGCAGTATTCAGGATCTGCAGGAGAAATTTCTAATCACGGAACGAAAAATGCTCGGCTTTTCCCAACATGTGGAAACGCTGCATACCCAAAACCTTGAACGTGAGCAAACCCTGGTTCAGTTCAAGAAAAAAATAGCAGAG